>CACZRA010000371.1 GCA_902783395.1 uncultured Lachnospiraceae bacterium | reverse complement strand
GCGTATGGCGCGGACTGTTCCTTTTATTTATTATTATCATTTTTCCGAAAGGGGGCGATCATTATTAAGATCCTGAATTCAAACATAGGAATGGAATCCGCCCGAACCTACAGTGAAAAACGCATGGATGCGTCAATGGAATCGTCATGGGGGATATCGGGGAAGAAGACATCTCTGTCTTTTTCTGAAATGGCTCTGTCACTTGACGAACATGAAAACGAAGCAGGTAAGACAGATACCCGCGAAAAAAGAACAGAAGAATCCTCGGAGGATCCTGCGGAAGCCATCAGGCAGAAATACGAGGAGCTGAAGGCCAACCTAAGATCTCATACGGATGATGAACAGACACTCTACATAGAAATGCAGGCAGCATGTATTGATTATCTGCTGATGATATTCTTAGGCATTGACACCAGCAAATGGCAGCATGTAACAGACGGTATGGGCAGATCTCCCATGTCCATGCTCACCGGTCTTCGTACAATGTCCATGAGCTCGGTAGAAGGGGGCTGCTACGGTGAATATCATTATCATGAGGAATCGGAGGAAACGAAGTTTTCTACCACGGGTACAGCCGTAACTGCTGATGGGAGAAAGATATCATTTGGCCTGAATGTCACTATGAGCAGAAGCTTCGTTGAGGAATCGGCAATGGAGATAAACTATGGAAATCCTATTGTCCTTGATCCGCTGGTAATACAGCTTTCCGGTACTCCTTCCAGGGTGTCTGACCAGACATTTATGTTTGATCTGGATTCTGACGGGATAGAGGACAAGATCTCAAAGCTTGTTGACGGTACAGGGTTTCTTGCGCTTGACCTTAACGAGGACGGTGTGATAAATGACGGAAGGGAGCTTTTCGGGACAAGAACGGGAAACGGATTTGAAGAGCTGGCAGAATATGACGGAGACGGAAACGGATGGATAGATGAGAATGATGAAATATTCGACCGGCTTCGCATATGGACAAAAGACCCGGACGGCTCAGACAGGCTGACTACATTAAAAGAGAGTGATGTCGGGGCGATATATCTTGATTCGAGGAAGACGAATTTTTCCATGAAGGATATCACCAATCAGGATAAAGCGGTTGTAAGGAGGACAGGGATATTCTTAAGGGAATCCACGGGGGCTGCGGGAACCATACAGCAGTTTGATATGGCGAAGCAGGCGTAGTCCGGCGAGCTCCACATATCTTTGCGGCGCTAAGGATCCGGCAGGCATTTTACCATGTCTGCCGGATTGGTGTCTGCCGGCGATATATGATAATATTCGTAATGAGCCGGTGCATATCTTTCTGCACACGGGAAATCATTGAAACCCCGGGAAAAGAGGGCAGGATTATGATGGAGTTTTACAAAGGAAAAAAAGTACTTATTACAGGGCATACGGGCTTCAAGGGTTCGTGGATGAGCAGAGTGCTTATCAATGCGGGGGCAAAGGTAACGGGATACGCGATGAAGCCGCCGACGGATCCGGCGCTTTTTGATCTGGCCGGAATAAGGGAGAGCATAGATCATGTGACCGGCGATATCAGAGACCTGAAGCATCTGAGGGAGATCTTCGAAAAAACCGAGCCGGAGATCGTGATACATATGGCAGCGCAGCCTATAGTAAGGGATTCATATAAGGATCCGGTCTATACGTATGAGACCAATGTGATGGGTACGGTAAATGTACTTGAATGTATAAGACAGACATCATCGGTCAGGTCTTTTATTAACGTTACAACAGATAAGGTATATCTTAACAGGGAATGGGACTGGGGATACAGAGAGAATGAAGAACTGAACGGATATGATCCATATTCAAATTCCAAGTCATGCTCGGAGCTGGTGACAAGCTCCTATAAAAAATCCTTCTTTGATGAAAGCAAGATAGCGGTCACTACCTGCAGGGCAGGAAATGTATTGGGAGGAGGAGATTTTGCAAACGACAGGATAATCCCGGACTGCGTGAGGGCGGTAGAAGCCGGAAAAGAGATAATAGTACGAAATCCCTCATCCACGAGACCGTATCAGCATGTGCTGGAGCCGGTATGTGCTTATCTTATGATCGCGGCAAGACAGTATGAAGATACGGAACTTGCCGGCAGCTATAATGTCGGACCCGATGATGAGGACTGTCTGACGACAGGAGAGATAGTGCAGCTTTTCTGTGATAAATGGAACGCAAAAGCTTCTGACGGGAAAAAAGCGGTCTGGCGTGCGGAGAGTGACGGCGGTCCTCATGAAGCAAATTTCCTGAAGCTTGACTGCTCTCTGATAAAGAATACTTTCGGGTGGAAGCCTCATTGGCATGCAGAAGCTACTGTGGAAAAGATCGTAGAATGGACTTCGTCTTATTTTGACGGCAAAGATGTCGCACAGGTAATGGATGAGCAGATAGCGGAATATTTGGGCGCATATACTTGACACCTG
>CACZRA010000370.1 GCA_902783395.1 uncultured Lachnospiraceae bacterium | reverse complement strand
TTTGATCTTGTACAGGGCGTGCTCGGTGAGGAGCCGGTCGGTGATCTTACGGGAAGGTTCAAGAAAACGCGTAACAGACAGTATCGTGTCCGTTTTACCGCAGAGGATGCGAGGATCCTTGTTGTGGATGATACAAAGGTCAATCTCGACGTGATCAGAAATCTGCTGAAGAATACAAGGATCAATATCGATACCGCCGGATCGGGAGAGGAAGCGCTGGAGCTTGTGCGGGAAAACAGATACGATATTGTATTTCTCGATCATCTCATGCCCGGGATGGACGGCACCGAGACCTTAAGAAGAATGCAGGAGCTGGAGGACAACCTTTCATCCGGTGCGCCCGTGATAGCTCTCACGGCTAACGCTTTATCGGGAGCCAGGGAAGATTATCTGAAAGCGGGCTTCAAGGACTATCTTTCAAAGCCCATCAACTCGAAGAAGCTTGAGGATATGCTGTTTTATTATATTTCTCAGGAAAAGCTGCGGACAAGATCGGAGGCATCCTCACTTCTTCCGGCCTGGATAACGGAGAGTGGTGATATCGATGCGGAGGAGGGGCTCAAGAACTGCAGCAACGAGGAGACCTATATGATAGTGCTGGAGAGCTTCCATGAGGTGATAGGTGAAAACTCTGATGAGATAGAGGACTATTACCGCAAAGAGGACTGGGAGAATTATACCATCAAGGTACACGGACTTAAGTCCTCGGCCAAGACGATCGGGGCCGTAGCTCTTTCCGAGCGTGCTGCCGCGCTTGAGCAGGCAGGACTCAACTCTGATGTGGATACTATAAAAAGGGATACGGATAAGCTTCTTTCCCAGTATCGTTCCTTCATAAAGATCCTTGCGCCTCTTTCGGCTTCCGGGGAGGGACAATAATAAAAACAAAACAAAAGGAGATTTGAATGTATTATTCTGCGATCGGTCTTCTTGCGGTCCTGATACTTCTGATCGAAAACCAGGACATACTTCTGAAACGGAATGATTCCTTTAACAAGCCTGCCTGGCAGGTATACAGGTGTTTCCTTTTTTCGGTGCTGGGCTATTATATCACCGATATACTGTGGGGAATAATCGAAGACAGGAAGATGGCCGGCCTGCTTTTTGCCGACACGACGCTGTATTTCATAGCGATGGCAGCAGGTATTGTATTCTGGTCTCTGTATGTCGTTGCTTATCTGGAAGAGAAGACTTTTTTCGGGAAACTTCTCATTTCCACAGGATATACCGTTGCTTCAATGGTCATAATCCTGACTGTTGTCAATATCTTCCGGCCGGTTCTCTTTACCGTGGACAGGGACTGTGTGTATAAAGCGCTTGGTGTCAGATATGTTGCCCTTGTATGCCAGATACTGATCCTTCTCCTCATTTCCGTATATGCCTTTACATCCATGAGGCAGCATGATAAAAAAGTCCACAGATACCGCACGGTCGCGTTCTTCGGACTGATCATGGCGCTGTTTCTTACAGCCCAGATATGGTTTCCCCTTCTTCCTCTGTATTCGATAGCATATATGCTCGGGACATGCCTTTTACGTGCCTTTGTCATAGGAGATGAGAAGGAGGAATACAGAAATGCACTGCAGGAGGCAGAGAAGATAAAGGAGATGGAACAGTCCATTTCCGCGCTTCTTGATAACATGCCTGCGCTGAGCTTTTCAAAGGATGCCGAAAGCGGAGTATATCTTGCGTGTAATCAGGCATTTGCCGAGTATGCCCATAAGGATGATCCTGAGGGAGTCATAGGTCTGACGGATTACCAGATATTTGACGAAAAGACAGCTGATCACTTCGCTGAGGATGACCGTATGGCTCTTTCCATGGACACTCCCTATATCTTCTTTGAGGACGTGCCCGATGCCACCGGAAACCAGAGACAGTTCCAGACGACCAAGCTGAAATTCATAGATGCCGCAGGGAGGCTGTGCACACTGGGGATGTGCCAGGATGTGACGGATCTTGTGCGTATCCAGAGGGAGAATGCAACCACAAAGGAGGCCTATGAAAAGGCCCGCGACAACGGCATCATGTTCAATCACATCGCACAGGCTCTGAACCGCGGTTACGCGGATTTTTATTACGTCAATACGGAAACCGGGGAGTATATCGAATATCATACGGACAATGACAGCGGAATGCTGACCGAGGCCAGAAGAGGCAGCGATTTCTTTGAATCATGCAAAAAGGAAGTCAATACCTTTGTATATCTGGAGGACCGGGATGTCTTCTTAAAGGGGATGGACCGGGATAATCTTTTATCTGCACTGGACAGTAACAAGAGCTTTTTCATGACCTACCGTCTGATAACCGAAAACGGTCCCTCCTATGTCAGGATGAAGGTCTCCCGCATGGAGGATGATGACCGCTTCATCGTTATAGGAGTTACGGATGTGGACGAGGAGATGAAGCAGCGAAGGGCCGCAGAGAGGGCCGAGGAGGAGCATATAGCATATGCACGCATCAATGCCCTCGCCGGAGATTTCCTGTGTGTCTACGTCGTGGTTCCCGAAACGGGACGTTACCGCGAGTTCAGTGTGTCTGACGGCTTCAGGAGCTTCGATATTCCAGCATCCGGTATGGATTTCTTTGAGGTTTCCAGAGAAAACGCTAATGATGTGGTGTATCCGGAGGATGTTGACAGATTTCTCTCCGTATTTACAAGGGATGGTGTCATTTCTGAAATAGAGAAGCACGGTATATTTGCGATGACCTACCGTCTTCTCATCGGAGGACGTCCTAACTATGTCCAGCTTAAGGCTGCCATGGTCGATGAGAAGGACGGGCGGCGTCTCATAGTAGGGCTCAACGACATAGATGTACTGGTCCGGCGGGAGGAGGAGTACGCTAAACGCCTGGCGCAGGCGCAGAGTAAGGCAAGTATCGATGCACTGACAGGTGTTAAGAATAAACATGCCTATCTTGATGAAGAGGAGCGTCTGGATCGTCTGATAAGGGAGGAGCTCGAACCGGATTTTGCGATCGTGATACTGGATGTGAACGATCTGAAGAAGATCAATGACACCGAAGGGCATAAGGCAGGAGATCAGGTCATCCGCGAGGCATGCGGTATCATCTGTGAGATCTTTAAGCACAGTCCTGTATTTCGTATAGGCGGAGACGAGTTTGCGGTGATCGTAAAAGGGAAGGATTATTCCGTCGCAGACAGGCTTATCGCAAGGATGGAAGAGCACAATGAAGAGGCGATCCGTAACGGGGGCATAGTCATAGCCTGCGGAATGTCAAAATTCATAAACGACGGGTGTGTGGCCGAGGTATTTGAAAGAGCGGATATCAGCATGTATGAGAATAAAAACAGCCTTAAGGCCGCGGAAAAGCCTTAACCGGGGTTTTACTGCTGAATCGTCAGTATGTTGTCAGGAAGAGTCCTTTTTGGTATAATTACGATTGCGTTTGAAAAAGCGTGTATCGGAAATCTGATGAGTAATTGAGAAGGGCTTGAAAAGCAGGATGATCTTTACAACATATCACAACACAACAGAGATTGGTCCTGCCATTTCAGGAAAAAAATTATCATTAAGCGTGTCTTGCCGGAAGGTTGCGGCGGGGCATGCTTTTGTTTTTCAGGTGAGTCAGGGTAAGTCGGAAGACAACAGGGGAGAATGTCAGTTGCTCACATTAAAAGAGTATAGTGCCGAGTTAAAAAACCTGCCTGAGGTTGCGGTCTTTGTGAAGTCTGTCATGTCTGAATGCGGATGCGGCAGGGATATGATAAGCAGCCTTGATATCGCGGTGGAAGAGGTCTATGTCAATATTGCATCCTACGCATATGACGAGGCGGCATCTTATAAGCCGGTATGGATAGAATGCGGTGATCTGGAGCGTGATTTCGTATTGATCTTCAGGGATGAGGGTGTACCGTACGATCCGCTGCAGACCGAGGACCCCGTGACCGGAGATCCGCAGCTGATGACCATAGGCGGCTACGGGATCTTTATGGTCCGGACGATAGCGGACAGTGTGACTTATGAGTATGATCATGAAAAGGGGCAGAATGTCCTTGTGATAAAGAAAAAGATTCAATAAAAACGAAAGGGAGTACAAGATGAAGATTAAAGAACTTGAGTTTTCGGATCTTATTTCCGGATATGTGAAGGAGTATGGAGGAGAGGACAGATTCACCATGACCACCACTGACGGCAGGGATTTTGATGTGATCCTCGGAAGCAATCTTTATGCCAGGCTTTTAAGAAATCTCGGCGAGCCGTATTCCGATGCCACGGCCATGATAAGGAATCTTCTGAAGCCGGGACAGATGCTGTTTGTCTACGGGATATTCTATCCTAACGGTGATGACAGGGATGATTATGTGTTCGAAGCCAAGTGTATCGATTTCCCGGGTAAGGATAAAGATGATTTCAGGTTCGAGGAGGAAGGCTGGTGGGCAAAGCAGTCCAAGGAGATATGTGATTTCTTTGTTCACGCACAGTTCCCCGACGGCGATATAAATTATGATAACTACAGAACATCTCTTATGCTCACGGGTGAGAGGAATGACAGCACATACCGTCAGGAGACAGATACCATATCCCGCATGATCTATGGTATGGCTTCCGCCTATATGCTGACGGGAGAGGAGATATTCCTGGAGACAGCCGAGAAGGGCTGTAAGTACATGCAGGATCACCTTAAGTTCTATGATACCGATGAGAACATAGTGTACTGGTATCACGGGATAGATGTTAAGGACGGAAGGGAGCATAAGGTATTTGCTTCCGAATTCGGTGATGACTATGATGCCATTCCCATGTATGAGCAGATATACGCCCTTGCGGGCCTTACACAGACATACCGCGTGACAGGAAATCCGTCGGTATTCAGGGACATCAAGATGACAGTCGATCTTTTTGAGCACTTCCATGACAAGGAAAGAGGCGGGTATTATTCACATATCGATCC
>CACZRA010000369.1 GCA_902783395.1 uncultured Lachnospiraceae bacterium | reverse complement strand
ATATTGAACAATTCGTCGTAAAGGGCCTTTTCTCCGGTCTCGCCGTACTCCGCGCACAACGGGAACTGCCAGTCCGCCTTGATCCCGTCAATCTCTTTACGCAGTCTTTTCTGCTCTCCGGGCAGATATACTCTGCGTTTTGTACTCTCGAGATTGACCCATCCGCGGATACCGTAATCTATATCCTGTCCGTTTTTTTTGTCATAACGGGCTTCCCAGATTTTTTTCCTGACCTCATACGCCGGTTCTTCACCGTGCTCCTCTTTCTCCCGTTCGAGGATCTGCCTTCTTCTCCCTCTGTCAGTTTCCTTTTTATACTCTGCTATCCATGCAGCATCCATTCATCACCCCTCTGTCGCTTTCAGATATCCTGCAGCATAGTTGTAATCATCTGCCGCATCCATGACGAAGCTCATGAGAAGAGACTTCGCATCCTTCTTCAGGCTGCCGTCCCGGACCTTCTTGTATTGGATTGGCATATACTGATAGAGCAGCCCCGTAGGTATCTCCTCACTGTCGATGTTTTCCACAAGCTTTGCGATCGCATCCTTTATCTCAGGCATCGCAAAATAATAGCGTGCTCTGTCCGAAAGGCTGTAACGGCGCTTGACAGCTATCTCCTTATCCGTTCCGTGATAATACTTTGCCCACTTCGAAGTATCATCAAGCATGAGCTTCTCCAGAAGCTCGGGGAATTTCACCTGTTTCTCCTTGGGAACGATGACCTTTTCTATCTCACTCATCGCAAAAAGTCCGTCACGGAGCGCAAATGTAAGCGCGGGTCCGACTTTAAGGATCGCGACTCCGTCCTCTACCATCTGCCTCAGGCATTCGGGCGGCTGATAATCGGTCGAGTGGCCTTCCATATATATACCGTCAAAGGTTTTTATCTTACTGCAAAGCTCCTTTGCGTTTTCCCTGTTGTATGGGAATACTTCGTCATCTCCGAATTCCACTCCGGGCTGTACCACTATTGCGATAACATTATCAAAAGCATTGGGATCGGATATTCCGGCAAACTGCTTCTTATATTCTTCCAGCGTAGCCAGGACTGCCTCGGGCTTTGTGACCGAAATGCTGTCCTCTGCCTCCTGCGCTCCTCCCGGGATCGGAACCTCGCTTCCGATGATGAATACCGGACGCTTTTCATCGGGATTCTTCTTCAGCAGCTCCTGATAGCTGTCCTCACAGGCCTGATACAGCCTTGCCCCCCGCTTTGCCACGGTTTCATCGGTCAGAGGCTTGTCTGTAGGATCATCCGCAACTCTCATGCTCGTATCAAGATGTATCTTCTTATAGCCTGCCTCGACAAAGAGCTTGACCAGTGTTTCGGCCTTCTCCATCGCATCGGCTTCGTTTTCATTCACCCATGTAAGAGGCCCGAGATGATCTCCTCCCAGCACTATCCTGTCATGGGGATAGTCCGCTCTGTCAGCGATCTCATACACGAAATCACGGAAATCCGCAGGCTTCATGCCTGTATATCCGCCGAACTGATTTACCTGATTGGCGGTTGCCTCTATCAGTATGTCCACGTCAAGCTCTTTTGCCTGACGGATCAATGCCTCTATCACTATATCATTCGCCGTACAGTAAGAGGGAACTCCCGCGGTCTTTCCCGCCTTCCTCTCCTGCACCATATTCTGCATTAAATCACTCATTATCTTCTCCTGTTCACCTTACGTTTTCTCTCCCTTTATGCCCCGGCCCCAGGTCTCCGCTCCGCTACGGTCGGTGCACCGACAGCCACTGGCTGTCGTGCACCGCATAGCGCGCCTAAATGGGGCTCAAAATGAGCCAAAGGGCTCATTTTGCATCAGGACAGTCGACTATAACTCCGTCCTCATCCCACAGATCATGCCAGTCTGTAGCACCGGGCCACAGGAACACCTGTCCCTTGACCAGCCTGTTATTCTTTTCAAGAGTTGCGATCACAGCCATCTCTTCGTCTGTCAGAGGATCGGTCTGTGTTGATTCCAGATTGCTCACATACTCCATCTCATGGATAGAGAACGGGATCGGGATCTGCCCCCTCTGTACAGCCCACTTCAAAGCAATGATAGCGGGATGAACGCCGTGCTTCTCTGCGATAGCCTTGAACTCAGGAACCTGCATGTCCGCAATATCCGTAGCCACGATATCTCTCTCAGGCCTCTGGGGCGAGCCGAGCGGCATGAAGCCGATAGGCTGTATATCATGTGCTTTGAGATAATCAAAAAGCTCCTGCTGCTGGAAACAGGGATGAAGCTCAAGCTCACACGCGACAGGCTTGATGCGGAATTTATCCACCACCTGTTCAAGCTTCGGTATCGTCATGTTCGAAATACCGATGTGACGCACAAGTCCCTTATCTACAAGCTCCTCTATCTGACGGTAAGTGTCCATGAACTCCTCTACCGAGAAGGGCTTTGAGTCAGGATTCCTCGAATCGACATCACAGCCGGGCGCATGATAATTCGGGAAAGGCCAGTGGATAAAGAAAAGATCGATGTAATCGCACTGAAGATCAGCGATGCTCTTCTTTGCCGACTTCTCAACCTCCCTGTGCATGTCGTTCCACACCTTGGTCATGATATAGAGATCCTTTCTCTCTACCACTCCCTCGTCAAACGCCGCCTTGAATACTTCACCGATCTGATCCTCATTGCCGTAGCAGGCAGCACAGTCAAACATGCGATAGCCGGCTCTTATAGCTCCTGCCACTGCATTGCTGACCTCCTCAGCCGTAAATCTGTCGGATCCGAATGTGCCCATGCCCATGCACGGAACCTTGTCTCCTGTGTACAATGTTATCTGCGGTACTTTGCTTGGATCTACTCCCATGTTATTCTCCTTTCAGAATAGATAAATTTTATTGCTGTTTACTCTTCACTGTTTATCAGCACCTTGCCCTTTACGGTCCCCGGTGTCTTAAACCATTCGAACGCCTCGGCTATCCTGCTCAAAGGCTGTATCTTATATACAAAAGAATCATCAAATTTCAGCTCGCCGGTTGCGAAATAGTGCGCCGTAAGCTCCCATTCATGTCCGGGGAAAGGAGCCGAATATGACATCCATGATCCGGTAAGCTTGAACTCCTTGCGGTTCATATTCTCCCACTCATCCACGGTAAAAGTGAGTTCCCTTGTAGGTGTTCCGATGAAACAGACTTCAGCCTTGTTCGCCGCCAGCTCAAATGCCATCTTCATGGTGATAGTATTGCCCGCAGTCTCAAAAACATAATCGAAGCCGCGTCCGTTCGTCAGTTCCTTAGCCCTTTCCATAAAGCCTTCTTCTTTTGTATTGATACCTGCATCGGCACCGAGCCTCTTTGCAAGATCAAGCCTCTCGTCCACGATATCAAATACGACGGTCTTCTTTGCGCCGAAGATCTTAGCCCACTGCATGGTCATCATGCCGACTGTTCCGCCGCCGAGGATGGCAACCGTTTTACCTCCCCTGTAATCCGTTCTTTCAAGT
>CACZRA010000368.1 GCA_902783395.1 uncultured Lachnospiraceae bacterium | reverse complement strand
CTCGCTGACTGATAGGACTGTATCGTGGATATTCCCATCTTTGCCGCGATCTTTACTACACCGCCCAGGAGAGCCTTATTGTAGTCATCTATGGCAGTATGGTAATCCTTGTCAAGTATACCCTTGTCTATAAGCTCAGCTATACATTCATGCGCAAGATAGGGGTTTATGGCCCTGGCACCGAAGCCGAGAAGCGAAGCCACCTGATGCACATCCCTCGGCTCACCGCTCTCAAGGATCAGGGACACCGCAGTCCTTTTCTTGGTACGCACCAGATGCTGCTCAACGGATGATACGGCAAGCAGTGACGGGATGGGTACGTGGTTTTCATCCACTCCGCGGTCCGAAAGGATTATGATATTGCAGCCCTCGGCAGCTGCCCTGTCGACAGCTATATCAAGCTGCTCCAGAGCCTTTTCAAGAGACGTGTTTTTATAATACAGGAGGGATACGGTCCTGGTCCTGTATCCGGGACGGTCCAAAGCCTTTATCTTTATAAGGTCCACTCCGGTAAGGATCGGATGGTTGACCTCCAGCACGGCACAGTTTGTGCTCTTCTCATTCAAGAGGTCTCCGTCGGAACCGATATAGACTGTCGTATCCGTCACTATCTTTTCCCTTAAGGAATCAATTGGCGGGTTTGTGACCTGTGCAAAGAGCTGCTTGAAATAATTGAATAAAAGCTGATGATTTTTGGACAGCACCGCAAGCGGAACATCGTGTCCCATGGACACGGTAGGCTCCACGGCATTTTCGGCCATGGGCAGGATCTGCTTTATCACATCCTCATAGGTATAGCCGAAGGCCTTGTAAAGCTTGTCCCTCGTTGCCTGATCGTGGGTCTCTATCTTTTTGTTCGGTATGGGAAGGCGTGACAGATGCAGCAGATTATTGTCTATCCACTCGCCGTAGGGCCTTCTCCTTGAATAATATCTTTTGCATTCCTCATCGGAGATTATCCTCTTCTGTCTGGTATCGACGAGAAGCATCTTGCCGGGCTCAAGTCTTGATTTCTTTATGATATGCGAAGGCTCGATATCCAGCACTCCTACCTCGGATGAAAGTATCAGCCTTCCGTCATCAGTCACATAGTATCTGGACGGTCTCAGACCGTTCCTGTCAAGTGTTGCCCCCAGCACCTCTCCGTCGGAAAATATGATCGCCGCAGGACCGTCCCAGGGCTCCATCATGGTCGCGTAGTAATGATAAAAATCCTGCTTTTCCCTGTCCATGTATTCATCATGCTTCCATGGCTCGGGTATGGTGAGCATCATCGCGAGCGGCAGGTCTATCCCGTTCATGTAGAGGAATTCAAGCGTATTGTCCAGCATGGCGGAATCGGAGCCCGACGATGATATCACGGGATAGATCTTGTCGATATCATCCGCGAGAAGCCCGGGCTGCATGGTCTCTTCCCTTGCCAGCATCCTGTCCGCGTTTCCGCGTATGGTGTTTATCTCACCGTTATGAGCTATCATCCGGTAGGGATGCGCACGGTTCCAGGAAGGCGTGGTATTAGTGGAAAATCTTGAATGTACTATGGCTACCGCTGTATCATAATCCGGATCGTGCAGATCCATGTAAAACTCCCTGAGCTGTCCCACTAAGAACATGCCCTTATAAACTATGGTCCTTGACGACAGAGAACAGATATAGGTATCCTCTGACGACTGCTCAAACTCACGTCTGACCACATAAAGCCTTCTGTCAAAATCAATGCCTCTTTTGACGTTACCGGGTCTTCCTATGATACACTGCTCTATCGCCGGCATGCAGTCAAGCGCTGCCTGCCCCAGTATCTCCTGCTTTGTGGGAACCTTCCTCCAGCCCAGGAATTTCATGCCTTCCTTCTCAGCTATGAGCTGGATCATCCGCTTTGCAAAGGTGCGCTTCAGATCATCGGCCGGAAGGAAAAACATGCCTACACCGTAGTCACCCTCGCCTCCGATCTCTATTCCGGCTTCAGGCAGCACCTTCGAAAAGAACTTATGTGATATCTGGAGCAGTATGCCTACGCCG
>CACZRA010000367.1 GCA_902783395.1 uncultured Lachnospiraceae bacterium | reverse complement strand
TGGAGGGAAGCCGGATAGATAAATACGCCGATGCGATACTCTTAAACATCGCCAGTCATTATGATCCTTCCGATCCGCTCCGTTCCGTCATGCTTTCCGCGTATTATTTCACCCCCTATCAGGAGGAAAAGGATAATTTCCTTGAGAGTGTCCGGGAGGATAAGGCTGCCAACCGGCAGTACTTAAGATACTGGCACGGATCCAATATCGTAGTAAGGCCTCTTCTTACCGTACTTTCCGTAAAACAGATATATGTGTTCAACGGGATCATCCTTGTGATCCTGTTCGCTTTGTATATTATCCTCTGTGTCAGATACAGGGAGCCGGTCCCGGGAGCCGGTATGACGGTCTCTTTGATACTCACCTCGGTCTGGTTCGTCCCGCTCTCCCTCGAATACACCTGGACGGTACAGCTTATGCTGGTCTTTTCTTCGGCTTCGCTGATACTAGTAAGAAGGGGGAAGAGGGGAGCGTACGGGATTCTTTTGCTTATTGCCGGGATGGTCACCAATTACTTTGATTTTCTTACTGCGGAGACGCTGACACTGCTGGTCCCTCTGCTTTTGATACTGTGGAGCGTACCGGAGCGGGGAAGGGAGAGGATCGGGATATGTATCGACGGAGCCCTCTCCTGGAGTGCGGGCTATGTGGGGATGTGGATCCTGAAGTGGGTGCTTGCGTCCCTGATACTCGGGGAAAGCGCAATGCCCTATGTAACGGAGCATATAGAGGAAAGGCTCGGAGGCGATCTGGGACTTAATATCTGGCAGTACATGACGGGAGCCGTATGGCGCAATATCATCTGTCTTTTCCCTGTAGGCTACGGAGCCTTCGGGGCTTTTGCCGCCATTCTCCTCCTTGTCTTCGCGGCATACAGAGGCTATGTATATCATGTCAGGGATCTTGACAGGGGCTTCATCCTTTTATGCGTGATCATCGGGCTGATACCCTATATCAGATATCTGGTGCTTCATAATCATTCCTATCTTCACTGCTTCTTCACCTTCAGGGCTCAGGCGGCAACGGTGCTTGCCGTGATAATGATCCTCGGGGAGCTCACGGGGAAGAGAACGGCGGTTAATTAACATAATTTGTTTCCATAAATACAATATATATGAAAAATTGTATTTTTTTATCAACATATTGTTGTAAATCCCTTTTATTAGTGGTAAAACTATAGGCGTCAGTTTATTTTTTGGAGAGGAAGTTTGCCCCTAAGGCAGCCACAAGGAATGCGGCATATGGAGGAAAACATGAGGTTATTTGGTAAGGATAAAAGGGATAAAATGGATATAAAGGAGACGAAGCGCAGGAAGAAGCGATTCTTTGCTTTCATGCTGGCGCTGCTCATCGCCATTCTCCCGACGGCAACGGTATGGGCGAAAGAGATAGTGATAAAGGTACAAGGTGGAGAACTTATTTACCCTACATCTGATATGACGGTATATCCGAGGGATTATATTAAAGCTGAACCCGGATTTGAGTATGGCTGTAAGGTTTATTATGGTAATAATAGTTACAACGTAGACCCAGACGGTATTGAAGTGAGAACAGCCGCTGAAGCTGATGTTCCAGCTGATTATTTCGAGTACTGGACTCTGAAGAAGGCCGAAATTCAAATCAGCGGAGGTGTGACGAAAGTTGTATTGAGCCCTCATTACAATACTCCTACCACTTACACCATTACCTACAAATACTACGGCTATGATACCAAGAATAAAAAGACAACCGGGGAGATCAGCGGAGTCGACAACCGCCGCAATCCCACAAGCTATACACAGGACAGTACGGAAACCCTTAAGGATCCCACGCCTCCGGAGGGATATAGCTTTGACGGCTGGTATTCCGACGAGGGACTGACAACACGTGTCACAAGCGTATCGGGCAGGGGGAGTAAGACCGTCTACGGTAAGTTCAATATAGATCAGCAGCCAGGACCGGGACCTTCACCGGAGCCCGAAAGCAAGAGCAGCGGAGGCAGCAGCTCCGGCAGCTCGAAGCATGACTTCAATCCCAATCCCGACGAGCTCATAGCCTACTACTATGTGAACGGTATCCTGGATGACAAGGCGAAGATAGGCAAGCAGGAGCAGGGAGCCCTTGGAAAGATAGCCCTTCAGAACGCGCGCCCCGCAGGCTGGAGCGAGGCCTTTGAATTCGCGATGTCAAATGACGGAAAGAATACCTACACGCTGAAGGACGGCGTTATCAAGCTTTATGTCCCTGACGCCTGGCAGAAGAGTAACCGGCAGTTTGCCATACTTGCCATAGGGAAAAACGGCAAGGTAAAGCTTCTTTCCGATACGGATACCCTTCCGAATGTCGTTACCGTAAGCCCTATGACCGAGGGCTATGCGTACGCGCTCATCATCAGGGATCCGTGATATAAAAGCTTTTGATAAAGACCTTAAAAGAGAGGGTATCCCGCGGTTTTCCGCCGCAGGATACCCTTTTCGAATATCTGTTCGAATAAGTGTTGGCAAAACCTAAATCTTGTGATAGAATATGAAAGTTGCATCAACATGTTGTAACGCTTATTTCGGATGCAAAGGCCGGAAGCTGCTTCCGATCCATTCATCATTATTATGACAGGGACTATCTGATTATGGCAAAAGAAAAAGACAATTACGGCGCGCAAAGCATTACCGTGCTGGAGGGACTTGAGCCCGTACGCTTAAGACCCGGCATGTATATCGGCTCCACGGGAGTGAAGGGACTGAACCACTGTCTGTATGAGATCATGGACAACTCCGTGGATGAGCATCTGGCAGGATACTGCTCCACCATCAAGGTGACGCTCGAAGCGGACGGCTCCGCAACCGTCGAGGATGACGGGAGAGGCATTCCGGTCGGGATGCATGAGAAAGGCATATCTGCGGAGAGGGTAGTCCTAACGACCCTCCACGCGGGAGGAAAGTTTGACGGGGCCTCATACAAGACCTCGGGAGGACTGCACGGTGTCGGCTCCTCCGCGGTCAATGCGCTGTCGCTCTCCCTTGATATCACCGTAAAGCGTGACGGGGTCATATCCCATGACCATTACGAAAGAGGAGTTCCCACCGTCGAGCTCATAAACGGGCTTCTGCCTGTAACAGGCAGGACAAACCGCACCGGCACAAAGATTAATTTCACCCCCGATCCGGATATCTTTGATACCGTACGCTTCAAGGCGGACGAGATCAAATCAAGGCTTCACGAGACGGCCTATCTCAATCCTGAGCTTACCATCATATACAAGGACCTGAGAGGCGCAAAGCCCGAGGAGATCACCTATCACGAGCCGGAGGGGCTCATAGGCTTCATCAAGGATATGAACCGCAACAATGAGGCGATCAGCGACATCGTATATTTTAAGGGGATGTCGGAGGGGATATCCGTGGAGGTGGCCTTCCAGTACGTTAATGAATTTCATGAGGAGGTGCTGGGCTTCTGCAACTGCATCTATAATTCCGAGGGCGGTACGCATATCACCGGCTTCAAGGCGCAGTTCACGCAGATCATGAATTCCTATGCGAGACAGCTGGGAGTGCTGAAGGACAAGGATCCCAATTTCAACGGTACCGACATCCGTAACGGCATGACGGCGGTGGTATCGATCAAGCATCCCGATCCCCGCTTTGAGGGACAGACCAAGACCAAGCTTGACAATCAGGATGCGTCAAAGGCAGTATCCAAGGTCACCAACGATGAGGTCCAGCTGTACTTCGACAGGAACCTCGACACCCTGAAATCCGTGCTCGCAAGCGCGGAGAAGGCAGCGAAGATAAGGAAGGCAGAGGAGAAGAG
>CACZRA010000366.1 GCA_902783395.1 uncultured Lachnospiraceae bacterium | reverse complement strand
CGGGATTCCGAATACTTTACAGCAGCACGAGAGCGCGAAGCGCGGAGTGGTGCGTATTTGTAAAATAGCAGGGAAAGATACCCGAAATGTATAAGGAAGAAAGGACAAAAATATGACAGATTACATGAAGCTCGGTGATACGTACCTGCTTCACACCTACAACAGGTTTCCCATAGTACTTGAACGCGGTGAAGGGATCAGGCTGTATGACGATAAAGGCAGGGAATACCTTGACTCCGCAGCAGGGATCGCAGTTTATGCTCTGGGCTACGGAAACAGGGAATTCAATGATGCGCTGAAGAACCAGATCGACAAGGTGATGCATACCTCAAATCTGTATTACAACGAACCCGCCTGCCTGGCCGCAAAGGATGTATGCGAAGTATCTAAGATGGACAGGGTATTTTTTACCAATTCGGGTACCGAGGCCATAGAAGGCGCGATAAAGACTGCGAGAAAGTATGCTTTTCTTAAGGACGGTCGCACGGATCACAATATAATAGCCATGGAGCACAGCTTTCACGGCAGATCGATGGGGGCTCTTTCCGTAACGGGAAATGCACACTACAGAGAGGCATTCGAGCCCGGTATCGGTAATGTCAGATTTGCCTCCTTCAACGACCTTGAATCGGTTGAGAGTCTTATGGATGACATGACCTGTGCGGTGATCATGGAGACCGTTCAGGGAGAGGGCGGGATATATCCTTCCCGGGACGAGTTTATCAAAGGCGTAAGGAAGCTCTGTGACGAAAGGGATATCCTTCTGATACTTGATGAGATCCAGTGCGGGATGGGGCGTACCGGTTATATGTTCGCATGGGAAAAGTACGGAGTTAAACCTGACATTGTCACGATCGCCAAGGCTTTGGGAAACGGTGTTCCGGTCGGTGCCTTTGCCATGACGGAGCGTGTCGCCGGCAATTCCCTTGTTCCCGGAGATCACGGAACGACCTACGGCGGAAATCCCTTTGCATGTGCCGCCGTATCCGAGGTTTTGAGGCAGTTCAGGGAGAAGGATATAGTCTCACATGTCAGAAAGCTTACTCCGGTACTGGAAAAGACGCTGGATGAGATAAAAGACCGTTATGGTATAATAAAAGAACGCAGGGGAGCGGGGTTCATGCAGGCTCTCGAGCTTGAAGGCTCCTGTGCTCCGGTGATCGAAAAAGCAAGGGAGAACGGCCTTCTTATCATCAGTGCCGGAGCCAATACCCTGCGGATAGTACCTCCGCTCGTCATGGAAGAGGACGATATAGCGGAGCTCGGGAGACGACTTGACAAAGCATTAAAGGAAGCCTAAAATCTGACTCAAAGCTTTCGGGGCACCGTTATCTCAGATACGGTGAGGTTATTCTATGAGTTTCAGATTATTTCTTATTCTTCCCTTATGCCTGATACTGTACGGATGCGGCAGTTCTTATTCTGATGAGTTATCTCTGGAAGACATCGGGGAGGAGAGCAGTGCTTCGGTAAACGAGACAGAGACTGAAGAGGCTACAGCAGAAACAGGCGGCATTATCTATGTGTATGCCTGCGGAAAGGTGAATGCCCCGGGGGTATACACGGTACCGCAGGGAAGCAGGATATTTGAGGTGCTGTCACTCGCGGGAGGGGTCACGGATGAGGCTGATATTTCAGCGATAAACCAGGCTGAGCCTTGTTATGACGGGGAGAAGATATATGTCCCCGCCCTGGGTGAGGAAGACGGCGGCGATGCTCCTGATGCCGGCATGCAGCAGGATGACAGGATAAACATCAATACCGCAGACAGCAGCGAGCTTCAGACTCTGAAGGGGATAGGAGCTTCAAGAGCAGAGGATATCATCTCTTTCAGAGAAAAAAATGGAAAATTTGACAGTGTGGAGAGTATAATGGAGGTACCCGGCATCAAGCAGGGAACCTTTGACAGGATAAAAGACAGGATAAAGGTATAGGTAATCTGATTGAAGGTACTGTTGGTAGATGATGAAAAGCTTATAGTGAAGGGGCTCCGGTTTTCTCTGGAGCAGGATGGATATGAGGTTGACTGTGCATATGACGGTGAAGAAGCACTCCGGCTTGCAAGATCGGGAAACTACGATATCATCCTGCTGGATATCATGCTTCCGAAGCTTACCGGATTTGAAGTCTGCCAGCAGCTGAGGGAGACGCTTGATGTACCGATCATCATGCTCACTGCAAAGGGCGATGATATGGACAAGATACTGGGGCTCGATTACGGAGCCGATGACTATATCACAAAGCCGTTTAACGTACTCGAGGTCAAGGCGAGGATGAAGGCGATCCTGAGACGTTCTAAGAATGAAAGGCGCGACAGGTCTGCGGCTGAGAATAAAGATATTCTTGTGTCCGGAGGCCTGAAGCTTGATAAAGCGAACCGCAGGGCATATATAGAAGGTACGGAGGTTAATCTTACGGCGAAGGAATTTGATGTTCTGGAGCTGCTCGCCAATAATCCGCAGAAAGTCTACAGCAGATCCGACCTTCTGGATCTTATATGGGGCAAGGAATACCCCGGGGACGGCCGGACCGTGGATGTACATATCAGAAGGCTTCGGGAGAAGATAGAAAAGAATCCCGGAGATCCCGGCTATGTCCGTACCAAATGGGGTGTCGGCTATTATTTTGAGGGCTGATGAAGACCCTTATCTCAAGTTTTTTTCAGGATGTACGATTATACAGGAGTCTCAGGTTCAGGATATTCCTGATAGTGCTCCTTATAGGCATCATACCGGTTATCATCATGCGTTACATGATGGTCAGGGGTTATGAGAGCCGTGCTATAAATCAGAAAATATCAGAGGTCACCAACCAGTCCGCTATAGTTGCCGCACATCTTGCGCGTACCGATTATTTCTCAGATACGAGCGATATAGTGATAAATGATGAGCTGATACAGATGTCCAATCTGTATGACGGACGTATCCTTGTCATAAACGATGATTTTCTTATCATCAAGGACACCTATGGCAAGTCCCAGGGGAGGTATATCGTATCAAGCGAGGTGATCTCCTGTATGAACGGGAGCCGCAATATGTCAAGCAGGGATGAAGAAAACCGCTATCTTGAGATCACGGTCCCGATACTTGATGAGAAAACGGGAAAGGTATACGGAGCTTTGGTCGCAAGTGCGTCGACTGACAGTATACACGATAATGAAGAGCTTCTGGACCGGAGAGCCCGTTTTATAGAAGTCATAATATTCATAATAGTGGTGATGATAGCCACAGCCCTTTCCGGTACCCTTCTTAAACCGTTTGATAAGGTCATTAAGGCCGTGGACTCGGTAAAGGAGGGGTTTGATCCGGGAATGGAGAGCATAGAGGTTCCCGATTATACAGAGACCAAGGATATCATGGATGCTTTTCATCATCTTATGTCCAGGATGGCTGAGGTCGATGCCTCAAGAGAAGAATTCGTGGCAAACGTTTCCCATGAGCTCAAAACACCGCTTGCATCGATGAAGGTGCTTTCCGATTCGCTGATCCAAAGCGGTGATTCCGTAGATGCCGAGACCTACAGGGAGTTCATGCAGGACATAGCTGCAGAGGTGGACCGGGAGAATAAGATCATAAATAACCTGCTTTCACTTGTGAAGCTTGACGGGAATAAAGACACGGAGATAGAGCTGGAGCCTCATGAGCTTTCTCCCATGCTGCAGCAGCTTATAAAGACCCTTACTCCGTTGGCCGAAAAGTCGGGGGTGGAGCTTTTGTATGAAGAGAAGCTCCCCGTAGAGGCGGATGTAGATGAGACAAAGCTGTCACTTGCGATAATGAATCTTATGGAGAATGCCATTAAGTACAACAAGCCGGGAGGCTGGGTCAAGGTAACGCTGGATGCCGATCTTCAGTTTGCCGTTATTACCGTTTCGGATTCGGGAATGGGGATACCTGAGGAGTCGATAAACAAGATATATGACAGATTCTACAGGGTGGACAAATCCCATTCAAGGGAGATAGGCGGTACGGGGCTCGGGCTTGCCATTACAAGAAACGCGATACTGCTGCACAGAGGCGCGATAAAGGCTGCCAGCATAGTCGGAGAGGGAACAACCTTTACGGTAAAGATCCCGTTGAGGAAGGACATCTGATGGACAGGAAATACAGAAGCCTTAAAATTAAGATCATCACCGTACTGCTCGGGACAATGCTTTTCCTTTGCTCCTGCAGCAGGCACGGACAGGAGGATAAGGAGATCCTGAAGATATACTCTCCCGATGCCGGTTATTCCTCGATAATCAGCGAGGAGAGAAAGATGGTATCAGCTGATTCTGCCGATATGACGGATATTCTCATGGAGGCGCTTTCGGAAGCGCCCTCTGACGGCAGAGGTGTAGCGGCTATAACGGAGGATATCACTCCGAACGGCTACAGGTCAGAGGAAAACCGCATAGTCATTGATTTTCCGGAGACCTATCTTGATCTGGATAAGACAAAAGAGATACTCATAAGGGCATCTGTCGTGGAAACCCTTACTCAGCTTCCCGAGGTCGTTTCTGTCGCGTTTCTTGTTGACGGTAAAGAGCTTACCGGGGGAAACGGCGAACCCGTAGGAGATATGACGGCAGACTCCTTTATCAATAATACCGGTGTGGAGCTCAATTCATATGAGAGGACCAATGTTACACTGTATTTTACCGATATAAACGGGACGACGCTCAAAAGATATGATGAAGATGTGGTATACAATACAAACATCGCTATGGAGAAATTTGCCGTAGAGACCCTGATCGGAGGACCGGCAGGTGTCAACGAGCAGGAGGCATTCCCTACGCTCTCTCCCGAAGCAAAGCTGCTGTCGGTCACGATCAAGGACAGGATAGCCTATGCGAATTTTGATGCTTCGGTTCGTGAGAAGCCATATAACGTTTCCGAGGAAACGGCCCTTTATTCGATAGTGAACACTCTTACCGCACTGCCCGGGATCGATCAGGTCCAGATCTCGGTGGAAGGCTCCACAGAGGGAGTCTTCATGGAAAAATTAAAGCTTGACGAGCTGTATGAAAGGAATGATGAGCTTATAAGATGAAAAGACCGGCGTGTGTCGTCGGCTGCTGTCTGCTGTTTTTTCTCGGGCTGCTCTTTTTTCTTAAAATGCCGGAACCCTTTTCTGACGATTCCATATCCGGCAGGAGCATCTCTCTGCACGGTACGATCGACGATAAATATCAAAAAAAATCCAATACCTTTCTGATGATCAAAAATGTCAGTCCGGTTTCAGAAAAAGATCCTGAAAAAAATCTTAAGATAATAGTAAAGCTTAAGGAAAGCAGGGAAAGCTTAAGTGAGCTTCCTCCGATCGGGAGCGAGGTAACTGTGAAAGGAACGGGAATGCTCTTTCAGAGAGCGAGGAATCCCGGAAACTTTGATATTGCCCGTTACTATATGATAAGGGGGATCGATCTTGAGATATATGATGCGGAGATCATATCATTCAGGGCAAAAGGCGGTATTTCAGGGCTTGACGAGGTCCTGTGTCTTATCAGGGAGGGTCTTTCCGGGGCTGTAGAGCGTATATACGATGAAGAGGACGCGGGAGTGGTGAAAGCAATGCTCCTGGGGGACAGGGCCGACCTTTCCGAGGATATCAGAAACAGCTTCAGACGCTCCGGAATGAGCCATATCCTGTGTATCTCGGCCCTTCATATCACTCTTCTCGGTATGGCCTTTCTGAAGCTTATAAGAAAGACAGGTCTTAATAAGCCGGCATCCTACATTCTGAGCTTTGTTCTGATATTTCTTTACGGCAGGCTTACGGGCTCAGGCGTATCGACCATGCGGGCTCTTATAACCTTCGCTCTTATGATGGCGGCAGATCTTGCGGGGAGGACTCCGGATCTTCTGACGTCGATGTCCATAGCGGGAGTTATCATAATTCTTTTCAACCCTTATTATCTGATGGATGCGGGATTTATCCTCTCTTTTTCGGCAGTGAGCGGGATAGGGCTTCTGGGACCTCCTGTAAAAAAGCTTCTGCCTTCCGGCGGAGTGGCTGCCGGTTCCCTGAGTACCGCGTTTGCGGTAACCCTGTTCATGCTTCCCGTGACTTTGTATTTCTTTTATCAGATCCCGGTTTTTTCTATAGTTATAAATCTTGCGGTGATACCGCTCCTGGGGATATTGCTCGTGAGCGCAATGCTATCGGCTGCAGCCGGTTATGTTTCCATAATAGCCGGTGTAATATTTGCCCTCCCTTCAAAACTGATACTGAGGCTTTACGGAGTGATCACAATGATCAATGACAGGCTGCCCTGTTCAATAATAACAACCGGAAGACCGGAAATATGGCGAATGTTATTATTTTATCTGATCATAATAACCACAGCTATCGTTATAGAGAAGACAGATAAAAGATATAAGCCGGCGTACGTCATCAGCGGGATTGCCGTTGTGACAGCTGTCGGTATACTCACATTTCATTTCAGGCCGGACATCGCTGTTTCCATGATAGATGTAGGTCAGGGAGACTGCCATTTCATAGAGACGGAAGGAAAAGCATTAATGATAGACTGCGGCAGCAGTGACACAGACAGAGTGGCAAAGTACAGAGTCATACCATATGTGCTGTCAAGAGGATATGACACAGTTGATTATGCCGTACTCACTCATCCGGATGACGATCATATCAACGGTTATATTGAGATGCTGAATATGAACAAGGAGGACAGTCTGAATATCAAGTGTTTTATAATACCTGATATCTCTGTCCGGAATGAAAGCTGCGATGAACTGGTTAACTTGGCGAAAGACCGGAATATCAGGGTTTTCAAAATAAAAGCAGGCGATGCCTTTTCGCTCGGAAATACCTGCTTTGAATGTCTCAATCCCGAAAAGGGTGCGGTCTTTTCCGATATGAACGAAGCTTCTGTCTGTTTTTCGATAAAACTTGATAAAACCGGTTTCAGGGCATTGTATACCGGGGATATTGAGGGCGCCGCAGAAGACAGGATGATCGAAAGGCTGCCTTACGGGAAATACACGCTTCTCAAATGCGCTCACCACGGATCAGAAAATTCTACACCGGAAAGCCTGCTCGACAGGATCAAACCGGCATTTACATTTATTTCCGCAGGCGTAAACAACAGATACGGACATCCCCACGAGGCGCTTCTCGGACGTTTACGGGATTCGGGAACAAGGATACATACCACAAAGGAAGAAGGAGCCGTAAGGATGGATGTCAACGGAAAAAAAGTAAGAATAACACATTTTATAGAAACAAAGGAGGTAACTGACAGATGAGAAAATACAGGACTTTGTTTATTATCCCCGTAATATGCTTCAGCCTGTGCCTGGAGCATACGGGAACAGCGTTTGCTGATGAAAACGTATCGGAAAACGGGCTGCACGTCATATCGGCATCCGACAACACAATATCTGACAACACCGTATCCGGCAACATTGTATCCGGCAGTACCGTATCCGAAAACACCATATCGGACAACACCGTGTCAGAGGATACGGTTTCTGATAACAAGATATCGGGGAATGAAGTTTCCGGTAACCAGCCGGCTGTTGAGGAGATAAGCAGGATAGAGATATCTCCGGGAATTATCAAAAAAGACAGCGGTGCTGCGGTCATAGAGGCCTGCGTGGAAAGTACAGGTTCGTATATTGATCTTGTTCAGGCGGAAAATGCTTCGGCCGGTATAAAAAAGGAACTTTTCAGGGCATACGGTGCTTCGGGAGAGAAGTACATGCTATTCAGGATGAGGACTAAGTCAAACGGAAACTATATCTTTTATGCATCCGATACTAAAGGAAATATGGCAAGATGCGAGGTAAAGGTCAGAGGGATCACAAAGCAGTCTTTTTCGGGATACGAAGAAAGAGCTGCGGAAAACGCCTCAAAAGGGAGGATAATACATGATCCCGAACCGGTAATATTCGGGAAGCGTTCATCCGCAGATAATAAGAACGCCAAATCCGGCAAAAACTATCTTACAAAAAGCAGGGATGAAAGACAGATAAAAGAGGAATCCGACAGCGAAAAATACGGAAACTGGAGCCTGCTTAAAGAAAAAGATAAACGTGACGATTTCAAAGCCTGGTATGAGCCGCTTACGGGAGCGGATGATGAAGGCGGAAGTCTCGGTAAAAAGGACAGCATTAATGATCTTTCAGACTACGGCATAAAGCTGTTCAGGACAGATGTATTAAAAAACGCCGGAAGCCAGGATAAAACAGGGAAAAACCGGTACGCTGAAGCCCTTCCGGATTTGAAATTCCGCCACCCTGATGATAACATAAACGGTATGGAAAATAACAACACGATAATGATCATCGGCATAATTCTTTTCATAATAATCCTGCTTATGATAGCGGGAGCACTTCTTTTGCTTAAGGGCGGCAAGGGGACCAAAAAGAAAAAAAGAACAAAGCGGAGAGTCGTCAGGCCTGACAGGAAGGCAGAAAACGTGAAGACAGCTGTCACCGGCGGGACAGTCCCGGCAAAAGCTCCTGTAAAAGCTCCTGTCAAGGCATCGGCCGCTGCAAAGGTTCCGGATCCGGTCCCTCTCAGGGCTCCGAACGATGACGGCATAGAAAAGTATGCGCGGATGACGGAAGACTACGTAAGGTCCAAATTTGACATAGAGCTGAAAAGAGTCGATCTGAAAAAATACTATTCGGATCGTCATGGCTTTGATTGCGTGGATTTTACTTATCAGCCCGCATCCGGTGTGATCCCCGCACAGTTCAGGACACACTTGAACGATGTGGATACTGCGCTGTCCAATGTTTCCGGAGTGGATACCATCACCTTTGCCGTAGACAATACGACCGGTACCTACCGGACGACCTTCTATCTGGGGAAATGAGCCATGTACACTGTCCGTTCAGATAATTTTGATCTGAGGCAGATCGCAGACAGCGGCCAATGCTTCAGGATGAGGATGCTTAAAGACGATAAGGCAGCAGTCGCAGCAGGCGGAAAGCAGCTTGTTATCGACGATATGGGTGGGGGCTGCTTTGAGTTTTCCTGCAGTGCGGAGGAATACCGCTTTTTCTGGCATGATTATTTTGATATGGGAACTGATTATTCGGCATTTATCAATGCCGTTGATCCCGGGGACGGTTTTCTTAAAAAAGCAGCAGCCTTCGGAAACGGGATAAGGATATTAAATCAGGAACCCTTTGAGACTCTCATCAGCTTTATTATATCCCAGCGAAAGAATATTCCGGCAATACAGTCATCTGTGGAAAAGCTCTGCCGTCTTTGCGGAGAAAAGATAAACGAGGACGTATATGCTTTTCCGGAGCCCCGGGCGATAGCGTCACTTTCGGAAAAGGAGCTTTCGGGATGTTCACTGGGGTACAGGGCGCCATATGTACGGGAGGCTGCAAGGAGAGTAGCCTCCGGCGAAACCGACCTGCAGACCATAAGAGGATTTACGGATCAGGAGCTGTACAATGAGCTGGTTTCTTTTTATGGTGTCGGCAAAAAGGTTGCAAACTGTATCATGCTTTTTGCCTACCATCGTATAGCTTCATTTCCAGTGGATGTATGGATACAAAGGATAGAGGACGAGTACTACAACGGCCGTTTCCCCGTCGAAAGATATCCCGGGTTCGCCGGCGTGATGCAGCAGTATATGTTTTTTTATTCCCGCGAAAACGCAGGAAAGCAGGAAGAACCCCATTGTGCTGAACAGACAGGATTTGGTAAAATATAATCCTGCACGTTCGATATCAGGGAGCACAGACATGAAGAATGATCCGTCATTTTCGCGGCGGATGCAAAGAGGATATAACGATCAGTGAGTCGAAAAGCCTCAATATAAAAATAAGCAACAGCGAAAGGAGAATAACATGAAAGCAGACAGGATCATCAAAAACGCAAAAATCTTCACAGCGGATCAAAAGCATCCGCAGGCCACGGCTCTTGTGGTGAAGGACGGTAAGTTCGCCTATGTGGGCGATGAAGCCGGACTTTCGGATTATGAGGGAGAGGTCACTGACCT
>CACZRA010000365.1 GCA_902783395.1 uncultured Lachnospiraceae bacterium | reverse complement strand
AGGGATTCCGATATATATCCCGTTTCCTGCGTAAGAGGCGTGATACCGGAGAAAAGCATATACAAGGGCAAGGACGATATCGTGGCAAAAGAGGGCTGAAGGAAGAGAAACAGTCAGAAAGGAAAAGATATGTGCGGAATAGTAGGATATGTAGGACATGAACAGGCTGCACCGATAATACTGGAGGGGCTCGAGAAGCTTGAATACAGAGGATATGATTCCGCGGGGATCGCCGTCCGGGAAGCAGACGGCAGGGTGCGCGTAGTCAAGGCCAAGGGAAGGCTCAAGGTGCTTGCCGAAAAGACCAATGACGGCGCTTCGCTGCACGGTACCTCCGGCATCGGTCATACCAGGTGGGCTACTCACGGAGAGCCCTCGGAGATCAACGCGCATCCACATGTTTCTTCCAGTAAGCTCTCGGGAGATGATGCCAATGTGGTCGGTGTCCATAACGGCATCATAGAGAATTATCAGGAGCTCAGCGAGAAGCTCATCCGGCATAAGTACGCCTTTTATTCCCAGACCGATACAGAAGTCGCGGTCAAACTCGTTGATTATTATTACAATAAATACGGGATAGGCCCTATAGACGCCATAGCGAAGACCATGGTCCGGGTACGCGGGTCGTATGCGCTGGCGCTTATGTTCAGACAGCATCCGGACGAGCTCTGGGTCGCGCGCAAGGATTCCCCGATAGTGATAGGAGTGACGGATGACGCCGCCTATGTGGCATCGGACGTGCCGGCGGTACTGAAGTACACGAGGACCGTATATTATATCGGGAATCAGGAAATGGCATGCCTTCGCGCGGGCGAGGTGCATTTCTACAATCTTGACGGTGACGAGATAACCAAGGAGCCGACGGAGATAGAATGGGATGCGGAAGCAGCCGAGAAGGGCGGATATGAGCATTTCATGATAAAGGAGATCCATGAACAGCCGAGAGCCGTGGAGGATACGTTAAGAGCCCTTGTGAAGGACGGGGTTATCGACCTTTCGGAGAGCGGGATAGAAGACAGCTTTATCGAAAAGATCAGACAGATCTACATAGTAGCCTGCGGTTCCGCCTGGCATGTCGGGATGGCGGCGCAGTACGTGCTTGAGGATCTTTCCCATATCCAGGTGCGGGTGGAGCTCGCGTCGGAATTCAGATACAGGAAACCCATGCTTACGGGCGAGGACCTTGTCATAGTGATCTCCCAGTCCGGGGAGACGGCGGATTCGCTGGCGGCCCTTCGCGAGGCAAAGAAGCTCGGAGCAGTGACGCTCGGGATAGTCAATGTCGTGGGCTCGTCCATAGCCCGTGAGGCGGATCATGTGATCTATACTCTGGCGGGACCCGAGATCGCGGTCGCGACCACCAAGGCCTACAGTACGCAGCTCATAGTCAGCTACGCGCTCGCCGTACATATGGGTAAGGTTCGCGGGGTCATCGACGATGAAAAGTATGCGGGATACATAAAAGAGATGGAGGCAATACCGGGCAGGATCGAAAAGATCCTGGATGATAAGGAAAGGATACAGTGGTTCGCGGCAAAATACGCGAACGCAAAGGATGTATTCTATGTCGGAAGAGGCATTGATTATGCCGCAACGCTTGAGGGCAGCCTGAAGCTTAAGGAGATATCCTATATCCACTCCGAGGCCTATGCCGCGGGCGAGCTTAAACACGGCACCATAAGCCTCATAGAGGACGGGATCCTGGTCATCGGCGTGCTCACGCAGAACGATCTGTTTGAGAAGACTGTCAGCAACATGGTCGAGTGCAAGGCAAGAGGAGCCTTTCTTATGGGGCTTACGACCTACGGGCATTATGAGATAGAGGATACGGTGGACTTCGCGGTATATATCCCGAAGATCGAGGAGCATTTCGCTGCATCGCTTGCCGTGATCCCCCTGCAGCTGCTCGGATACTATATCAGCGTGTCAAAGGGCATAGATGTGGACAAACCCCGCAATCTCGCGAAATCAGTTACTGTGGAGTGAGGGAGGAAAAGACGGGCAGGCCCGGCACTGAACAATAACGTTAAAGAGTCAGAGGAAATCTCCCTGACTCTTTTTTGTGTTATACTTGCATTTTGTGGTATCATTGACTATGTATATCAATTTTTGTAAACGTTTGAGGTATTTTTTTGAACGTCGTTTATTTTGACATAAATGCATGTATCGTCTGTGCGCTCCTGCTGGTAACGATAATGGTGCACAGGAGCGTGAGGCTTCAGCAGAACAAGGTCTTCATCTATCTGCTGATCTCAGTGCTGATCTCTGCCGTGAGCTCCGTGCTCTCAAGCGTCGGACAGGATCAGGTGATGATCGGGATAAGAACAGGGCTTGCCAGTGACAGTGTTCTTTATTTTACGACCTTTACCTATATGGCCTTCCATATCCTCTGTCCGCTTTTACTGTATCTCTATGTGAGGGTCGTGCTCAACATCGAATCATCACGTATGTCGGATACGGTACTTTCGTACGCTCCCATAGCAACGGCCTATATAATGCTGGCGCTGACTCCCATCAATAATTCGATCTTCTTCTTCAGGGGAGGGAGATATTTCCGTGGAGAATATATGTGGATCTTCTACCTCGTTGCTCTCTGGTACACCTTTGTCTCGATGAATTACGTGGTGCTCTACAGGGACAATATACGCTCATCCGTAATGATATCCTTTATGTCCTTTGCGCTGTTTGCGATCGTGGGAGTACTTCTCCAGTTCTTCGAAAGGACGCTCAAGGTGGAGACCTTCTTCAATGCCGTTGTGCTGCTGATACTCTATATAACCATAGAAAGACCCGGGGA
This sequence comes from uncultured Lachnospiraceae bacterium, assembly GCA_902783395.1. GTDB lineage: Bacteria > Bacillota > Clostridia > Lachnospirales > Lachnospiraceae > NK4A144. The sequence goes on along the minus strand of CACZRA010000365.1, from coordinate 587 downwards.
TTATATCGATCCCGACACCGGACTGCAGAACGATTACGCTTTTTACGTCAGCGTTGCTATCAGGATAAAGCGCCGCAGAGGCGCGCGCATGGTGGTCGTCTCGCTGGACAATACAGACTTCCTTGATGTCAGCATAGGCCATGAGACCACGACGAGGCTCCTCGTCCATGCGGCGGAATTTCTCGAGAAAATATCAAGAAATACGGTCGCCTACAGGCTTGACAGAGATCTCTTCGTGCTGCTCATAAAGGAAGGCTCGAATCTGACCCATATGGAAATAATGGATGCGATAAGGCACCGGTTCGCCGCGCCGTTTACGACAGGCCACTATTCCATCATGCTCTTTGACTGCTCCATGTATGTATGCTGGCCGGATGACGTGAAGGATACGGAGGAATTACGGAGGCTCATCTCGCTTTTCTCAGATAAGGACCGTCACAGGATGAAGCACCTTATCCGGACCGAGAGCATAGATCTTGAGCTTGACAAGAGACGCAGGAGCATCGACCTTCTGCTGCACAATGCCCTTATAGACGAGAGTGTCAATTTCAGGTACCAGCCGATAAAATCTACGGGGACGGGGCGGT
>CACZRA010000364.1 GCA_902783395.1 uncultured Lachnospiraceae bacterium | reverse complement strand
CTACTGACGGCTATTATGTGCCTACGGTTCATGTAACACCGAGAGAGCTGTATCTTGAGCTCAACACACCTAAAGAGATCTACGGACATGTGTATCTGATAGATGCTGCACATGGCGGAGATGACACCGGGAACAGTGCATACGGGGTGAGTGAAAAGGATATTACTCTGAATATTGCAAAGGCAGTTTCACGGATAGCAGGCGAAACCGGAACGGGAGGGATCTATCTGACAAGAAGTGCAGATGAGGCTGTTTCCGAAGAAGACAGGGAGAAGCTGATCGAGCTTCTGGATCCGGATATCTATGTGAAGCTTCATGCCGATGCTGACGGAAAAACCAGGATCACCAGTGGGGTAAGCGGATCGACAAACGACCGGGAGGCGGAGAACGGTGTAAGGGGACTTATAGCTGTCATTGCAAAGGAAACCGGCCAGAAGGATCTCGGGCTCAAAAGCAGCGATGACGGAGAGCCGTCAGAGGAGAAGATCCCGCTTCGCGAAGTGGATATATATACGGGGTATGTCACGAATAAGGCGGAAGCATTGAAAATGTCCGAGGACACATATGCTGCAACAGTTGCAAAAGTAATATATGCGTGGTTGATGCAGGAGGATAATAATTGAAGATAATATTTGCAACGGGAAATAAGAGTAAGCTCCGGGAGATAAGGGAGATCATGGCAGGTACGGGATATGAGATCATTACTGCAGAAGAGGCGGGAATAATCTCTGAGCCTGAGGAAACGGGCAGTAATTTTGAGGAAAACGCATTGATAAAAGCCAGGGCAGTATTTAATGAGACGGACAGATCGGCCATAGTAATGGCGGATGATTCGGGACTGTGCATAGATCATCTCGGTGGAGAACAGGGAGAGCTTGGCATTCATTCTGCAAGATTTATGGGGCATGATACTTCATATGACATTAAGAATGCGGAAATATTGAAAAGAATGGAGGATGTACCCGATGAAGGACGGGGAGCAAGATTCGTATGCGCTGTTGCTGTCATACTGCCGTCAGGATCGGAGATAACGGTAAGGGAATCGATGACCGGACGTGTGGCATATGAGGCTTCCGGAAATAACGGTTTCGGATATGATCCCATATTCTATCTTCCTGAGTTTGGCAAGACATCTGCGGATATATCTCCGGAGGCAAAGAATCTGATCTCTCACAGAGGTAAGGCGTTAAGGCATATGAGGGCGGTGCTTTCAGAGGCAGGAGTATGAAGGCGGTCATAGTAAGTGATACCCACGGCAGGCATGAGACATTAACTAAAGTCCTCCGGCGTGAGGAACCTGCTGATATGCTCATACACTGCGGAGATACAGAGGGCGGAGAAGACTGGATAAGGAATCACACACAGTGTCTGTCCGTTCCGATAGTCAAAGGGAATAATGATTTTTTCAGTTCTCTGCCGTCGGAGCTGGAGCTGGATCTCGCGGGACTGCATGTTTTCATCACTCATGGTCATGGATACGGTGTGTCCATGGGAACCGAAAGGCTCGCAGAGGAGGCGATGTCAAGACATGCAGACATCGTGATGTACGGACACACTCACAGACCGGTAATAAAAAAGGAGAGCGGTCTATGGATCGTCAATCCGGGTTCTCTTTCCTACCCGAGACAGGAGGGGCATGATCCTACATATATTGTCATGAATCTGATCAAGGGAGGGGAGCCGGAATTCAGGCTCTGTAAAATCAGCCGGGGATCGTATTTCCTTGACACATAAAGCCGGTAGGTAATAGAATTGTCCGTGAATCCGTGAAACCGGAGGAAAGAAAACAGAGAAATATAACGAGGTGTGGCCCAGTTTGGTTAAGGCGCGTGGTTTGGGACCACGAGACCGCAGGTTCGAATCCTGTCACCTCGATCGGAGGATCCGCTGTATGAGCGGATCTTCTTTTTTCCGCCAAGGTGCAGCCAGATATAATTCAGATATGTCCGGATTCCGATTCTGAATCAGCTCCTGTATACATCCGTATCCAGCATGTTTTCGCGCTTCGCTATAGCGATGCTTACAGCGACATCGCCGGTGCAGTTGCTCATGCACCGGAACATTCCGACGAGCGAGTCTATGCCCATTATCAGACCTATGGCCTCTGTAGGGACACCTATCTGGGTAAGCAGTACGCTGAGACATATCAGTCCGGATCCCGGTATGCCCGGCGCGCCTATGGACATCACGATGATCGATACAGCCATGGCAGCCAATGATGAAGGCGGTACAGAGACACCGTATATTTTTGCAAGAGATAACGCGAAGACGCCCATATACACGCATCCTCCGTCCATATTAACGGTAGCTCCCAAGGGGATGGAAAGGCTGTATATCTTCTTTGCGATCCCGAGCTTTTTGCAGGCTTCTATGTTGAGAGGGATAGATGCATTGCTTGATGCCATCGAAAAAACCTGAAGCATGGTCTGGGGGTATTTTTTTAGAAAAGGCAGGGGGCTCAGTTTTGCAGTAACAAGTATGATGATACAGTAAACTGCCATCATGCATACCAGTCCGAGTAAAAAGGTTGCGAAGATACCGCAAAGTGAGATGATCGTCTTTGTTCCCGTATCAAGGATCATGGAACAGACGGAGCAGAAAACCGCTAACGGCATGAAATGTATGATCATCGACATGATCTTCAGGAACAGTTCATTAAGTGCTTCTATATTGTCCTTCAGTATGACCGAGTATCGTCCGATCGCTCCCGCGGCAATACCGCATAATATGGCAAGGAAGATCAGCTGCAGCATATCAGATTCAACAAAGGGCGCAATAAAGTCAGATGGGACAATATTCACTATGATATCCTTGATGGAGACATGTATGGTCTGAGAGGTTATCTTGTCTACGGCGTCAGATGAAACCTCGGTTGTGACAGCTCTTCCGGGGCGGAAAAGATAAAACAACCCGATACCTGTGCCGGTCGCTATAAATGTGGTGAACAGGTACAATGACATAATCCGTCCCCCCACGCGTCCTAGTTCGGATATGTCAGTGAATTTCACTATGCAGGATACGATAGAGAAAAAAACAACCGGTGCAACGATCATTTTAAGAGCGTTCATATACATTGTCTTAACGGGAACCAGACAATATGTATCAAAATCTGAGTTGAATTTCGTGAATCCGAGATGTGAAAGTATCAGGCCTGTAATGACAGCAAGGGCCATGGCGCCCAGAGTCTGATACAAAAAAGCTCTCTTTGATTTCCTGACAACAAAATCAATCCTGTTGGTACCGAGAATGTGCCTGTATTTTATTCTGTCGGCCATGGAGCTGATAAGGATGGATCTGATTATACTCTGTGCCGCAGGTCCGACATCGGCATCGGGATCCATGAGCCGGTCGCGGTCCATATCTTCGGCGAGAATGAACTTTTCCCCTTTTGCGGAGAGCCGTACAGAAACGTATCCCCCAAATCCGCTGATAAGTACGTCGACGGTACCGTCGGAGGAATGAGCTGCCAGACATTCGGAGAGTTCTTCTGCAGCCAGACATGCCCTTCTCATATCTTTATCGTTGATCCCGAATTTTGTAAGCTGTTCTCTGACAAAACCCGTTATCTCCGATATACCCTCATTATCCGTGTTGGCCGTTTTCTTTACCAGCAAATTGAGATCTCCGTCACAAGTTACTCCCATCAGGCTTATTACTATATTTATTATACCACAATATGTGGATCATTATGAGGTTATGTTTTGCAAAAAGGTTTGCATGCTACTGTTCATTGTCGAGCCACAACGATGCCATGTGCGCATGGCGCACATAAACGGCATTCAAAATATGCCAAAGGGCATATTTTGCACTTGCCGCGG
>CACZRA010000363.1 GCA_902783395.1 uncultured Lachnospiraceae bacterium | reverse complement strand
GTTGTATATATAGAGCGTGGCAAGCCCCTGCGGAAGCTCTTCCTCAAGCTGGGCCGCCCCTTCCGCCGTCCTCGCGTACAGGCTCATATCCGGAGTGCCGAGGTTTACGCCCATCACCATCTTTACGTCCCCCAGCCCGGCATTACTCAGCGTATTTCCGTAATAGATGAAATCCTCCGGCTTCGCAAGCAGCAGGAATACCTTTTCATTATTCCTGACCGCGGTGATCAGCGTCATATCCGAGGTTTCATCCTGATCTACGCCGTTCATGTCAATGATCCTGCTGTTTTCATAGGTTATAGCCATTATGGATGAAAGTGCTGCTATGGATGAGACCCCGGGGATTTGTTTTATGTAAACCGTCGTCCCTCTTCCCTTCTGCTCCGTCCTCCACTCATCCAGGGCGGGAATAAGATCCTTTGTCCCGCTGAAAAAGCCGGAATCGCCCGAATACAAAACAGCAGCTTTTATTGTATCATCGGAAAGAGACGATGAAAGACGGTCAAGATATTGAATTATGTCAACCGGTTTCGTGAATGGAAAGCTTTGCTTTTCTTTGCCGTATATCTCGACCAGACGCTTTGAGCCGAAGAGATACTGTGAGTTCTCTATGGCCGCCCTTGCGTCTCCCGTGAGACTGCCTTCATTTCCCATACCGCAGCCCACAACGGAAACCTCAAACTGTCTGTCCCTGCCTATATTAACTCCGGTAAGCGCGGTAAGGTTCCCACAGACCTCATCAAAGCTCATTCCCTCGGTCATATCGGGATTTCCCACCACAAAAAGGCTGATGCCGGCCTCATCTGCCGCGAGCGCCTTCTCAAAGAATCCGCCTGCCTGCCCCGTGAGTCTGGTGACCAGCACGTTCACCCTGTAATCCTTTATCTGCGCGACATTCATCTCAGTGCTGAAGGGTCCCTGCATGGCAATGAGATCCCTTCCTCCGAGGCCCAGATTATCACAGGTCTTTAAGCTCTCGAGCCCCGGAAGGATCCTTGCGATCAGCCTCCCCTTAAGCGAGCCGCGCCTTGTATATATGTGAAGCTCCTTTGTTCCTATTGTCAGAAGGACATTCCCCCTTGTCCCTTCAAGGGCTATGGCACAGGATTCATTATCATCAAAATAATGGACTCCCGGCTTTGTATAATCGGAATTGGAGCCAGGCTCCTTCTTAAGTCTCAGATACAGGCGTCCCGTCGTCTCAGCCGCCGCTCTAATATTATCGGAGGCTACCGTCGCGTAAGGGTGCGTAGCATCGACTACGCTGATGAAATCCTCGCTCAGCATGAGCTCTTCCATCTGCGATTCGGTAAGCCTTCCCTGTCTGGTCTCTATCCCGTCAATATCGGGAAGAACCAGGGTTCCGTATTCCGTCGCCAGACTTACCAGCGCATTTACTCCGGCAAGCGAGATCTTCTCTACGAGCTTCTTTCCCTCTGTCGTACCGGCAAAAACCAATATCCTGCTCAAATCCTTATCCGCCTCTCTTATTTATTATTGAAATCAAAGCTTATCTAAGCCCCGGTCCCCGCAAAGCGGGGGGCGTGATGAACTGCCGTGATCATAAGAAACAGTGTATCATATTTTGGTTTAAGCGCCAAAAGTAATTGACACAACGCAAGCTTGCGACGCATGGTCGCAAGGTAAGCGGTGGTGGCGATTGCTTTGGCCACTTAAATCTTGTGATAACGAAAGACAATATTTAGACCGCAGCTCCGCGTTTTCTTCTCCACGATGCAAAGCTACCGCAATATATGGTATATCGTTCCGGCGCCTCACCGGCAGAAAGCGGAAAATATAACGCGCGGTATGTTTATACGGCTGTCGAAAAGGAAAAGACGCGGATAAAGATGAAGACAAAGACACAAAGCACCATGCATCCGGCCTTCCTGTCCGCAAGCCGTATGCTTTATCTTTGAGGAACCCGTGGATCCCGGACGGATCCATTTATCTTAATGCTTCCAGGGTCCTAAGTACTACCGGGATATAATCAACGCATTTCTGCGTAAAAGCCGTCTTCGTATATTCGGATCTGTTCAGATCTTCTGCGATCTTCATAAGCTCCTGAAGGTTCTCTTTTGATTTCACGAGCTCATGATAGGCGTCCACTATCTTGTCGATCTCGGTCTGTGAAAGCACGCGTCTCGAATTCTCGGTATCGATTAGCCTGCCTGCGTCGAGAGCTGCCTGTATATCTTCCTGTTCCTGTTGTGAAATCTCTTTTTCCATAAGGTTCTGCCTCCGGTTTTATTCTATACGATCATTGATCTACACTATATCCATGATATCATCCAGCGATGACGCCTCTATAAGCTCGATGTCTTTTATCTGAGCAAGCGCCTTATGATTCGCCCTCGGTACTATAACCCGTGTAAAGCCAAGCTTTTTGGCTTCAAGCACCCGGCGTTCGCACATCGATACCGCCCTTATCTCACCGGACAGTCCGACCTCGCCGAAAGCCACGGTGTCCTTATCAACGGGTTTATTACGGAAGGAGGAAATGATCGCAATAACCACCGCAAGGTCTACTGCGGGTTCCGACACCCTCATTCCGCCCGCTATATTCACATAGGCATCCGACATCGAAAGCCTGAGGCCCACCCTCTTCTCGAGTACCGCTATCAGCAGGCTCACCCGGTTGTAATCCATGCCGGCTGCCTGTCTCTTCGGATAAGTAAAACTTGTGTTATCAGTTACAAGTGCCTGTATTTCGATAAGGAGCGGCCTGGTCCCTTCCATAACGCAGGTTACTATATTCCCCGCAGACCCGAGCGCGCGTCCCGACAGCATATATTCCGAGGGATTTGAAACCTCCCTCAGACCGTCCTGGCGCATTTCAAAGACGCCTATCTCGTTCGTCGATCCGAACCGGTTCTTTACGGCTCTCAGTATCCTGTAGCTTCCCTGCAGATCCCCTTCAAAATAAAGAACCGTATCCACCATATGCTCCAGGACCTTGGGACCTGCCACCGATCCATCCTTCGTAACATGACCCACGATCGCTATCGAGATACCGAGTCCCTTGGCCGTCCTCATCAGGGCAGCTGTGGATTCCCTTACCTGGCTTACCGAGCCCGACGCGGATTCGACTCCCGCGTTCATCATGGTCTGGATCGAATCGATCACGGCAAACTCAGGTCTGTCCTTTTCCATCACGGCTATCGCATCGTCAAGCAGAGTATCGCAGAGAAGCCTGAAGCTGTCCCCGAACTCTCCCAGACGTCTGGCACGCATTTTGATCTGCTTTTCAGATTCCTCCCCGGATACATAGAGAACTTTCTTGCCGGAAAGCGATATCGCGCGCGCCGCCTGAAGCAAAATGGTAGATTTGCCGATACCCG
>CACZRA010000362.1 GCA_902783395.1 uncultured Lachnospiraceae bacterium | reverse complement strand
TTTCGCATTTTGAAAATGCTTCGGTGATCACCTCACTCTCAGACTCCGTATATGTCACCTCGCTGCTAAGTATCTGCAGAAATCCTGATATAAAGACTGCTGCGGTATTGACCAGAAGGAGCACAATAAGGGTTATGGCTAATAACACGGCATAGTCAGCCAGAATATAACGGTTTCTCTCTATCCTGTTCTTCATTTTTCCTTATACTTTCCCTCTTTCAGCACGAAAACCGGCAGGCTCTGTTTTTCAACCGGCACACGTGAAGCTGTGCCGGACAGTCGCAGCCGGACAACATGGATTCAAACACGCCTTGACAGATAAATCTCATTGTCAAGGCGTGCGCTTAAATTGTATGATCAAGTCGCCAAAAAGTACTGAATCAAAGTCAAATGGCTTTTTGAACAAGTTCAAACGCCATTTAGACTTTTGGCATTTGTATCATGATATTATATCTGAGGGAGCTTTGCAAGAGACTCGGCTATCTGCTCATCCGTAGGGATAACGTCTCCCATCTCGCCGTTATTATACTTCTCATATGCAACGAGGTCGAAGTAACCCGTACCTGTAAGACCGAACACGATAGTCTTCTCCTCACCTGTCTCTTTGCATTTCAGGGCCTCATTTATCGCCACCCTGATAGCATGCGAGCTCTCCGGTGCGGGAAGGATACCCTCTACTCTCGCGAACTGTTCTGCAGCCTCAAATACCTCTGTCTGCTCTACGCTGACAGCTTCCATGAATCCGTCATGATACAGCTGCGAAAGTGTCGTGCTCATGCCGTGGAATCTCAGGCCGCCTGCATGGTTTGCCGACGGGATGAAGCTGCTTCCGAGCGTATACATCTTTGCAAGCGGGCAGATCATGCCGGTGTCGCAGAAATCGTACGCAAACTTTCCTCTCGTAAAGCTGGGACATGACGCGGGCTCTACTGCTATGATGCGGTAGTCCGCCTCTCCCCTCAGCTTCTCGCCCATGAAGGGAGCGATAAGACCTCCGAGGTTGGATCCGCCTCCCGCGCAGCCGATTATCATATCGGGATGGATATCGTACTTTTCAAGTGCCGTTTTGGTTTCAAGACCTATGACCGACTGATGCAGCAGCACCTGGTTGAGCACCGAGCCGAGCACATATCTGTAGCCCGGATTCTTTGTTGCGACCTCCACTGCCTCTGATATGGCGCAGCCGAGGCTTCCTGTCGTCCCGGGATGCTCCGCGAGTATCTTCTTTCCGATATCAGTAGTTTCCGAGGGCGAAGGCACTACCGATGCTCCGTAGGTCCTCATAACCTCTCTTCTGAAGGGCTTCTGCTCGTATGATACCTTGACCATGTATACCTTACAGTCGAGATCAAAATAAGAGCATGCCATCGAAAGAGCTGTTCCCCACTGACCCGCACCGGTCTCCGTGGTAACTCCCTTAAGCCCCTGCTTCTTTGCGTAATATGCCTGGGCTATTGCGGAATTCAGCTTATGGCTTCCGCTTGTATTGTTTCCCTCGAATTTGTAATAGATCTTCGCGGGAGTCTGAAGCTTCTCCTCAAGGCAGTAAGCACGCACCAGCGGTGAAGGCCTGTACATCTTGTAGAATCCCCTGATCTCCTCAGGTATATCCACGAAGGCTGTGTCATTATCAAGCTCCTGATCCACAAGCTCCTCGCAGAATATGGGGGCAAGCTCCTCCTTCTTTAAGGGCTGTCCCGTCCCGGGGTTTACGAGCGGAGCGGGCTTATTCTTCATATCGGCTCTCATGTTGTACCATGCCTTGGGCATCTCGTTTTCTTCCAGATAGATCTTGTAAGGTATCTTTTTGTCTGCCATTGTTTTGTCCTCCTTATTTTAATGATAATGGCATCACCGCAATACAAAGCCGTTATTCTGAAGCTTGTTATTGCGTCCAGGGCTGTTTCTTAAGGAAAATAAAAAAACCCGCCCTGGCAGTAAATAAAACTGCTGGGACAGGTAATACCTGCGGTGCCACCCGGCTTGGCGTATATCACGCCCACTTAGCGCATACGGGTACAGCTTTCGCTTAATGCTGTGCTGACATATGCCGAATTTTGTTTACGGAGATTCAACGCTCCGTCTCCCATACTCTACGGTAAATCCTCACATCCCGTATTTCCGGTCGCCCTCTGAAGTCCATTCAGCGAAACACTTACCGCCGCGCTCTCACCATCCGCAGCTCTCTCATCGTAAGGAGGTAACGCCTACTCACTCTTCATCAACGGTTTATCGGAGTGTAGCATAAACTTTTATTGC
>CACZRA010000361.1 GCA_902783395.1 uncultured Lachnospiraceae bacterium | reverse complement strand
CGGAGATAAGGGAGACGGTACTGAAAAAGAGCAGACGGAAAAGCAGACGGAAGAAGAAAAGAAAGACAGTGAAGACAATACGGAGAACAGTACGGAGAGTACCGGAGCCGGGACTGCTGAGGAGGAAGGCGGAAAGGCTGATGATACCGGTGAGAAGCCTCTTTTTTTCATATCAACGCACAGTGACTGGAATTATGACGGGGATATCCTGAGGGGAGACCATCATTACGGTTATCTGCATTTTTCTCATGATTTCGGAGATTCCCATCCGGACCTGCTGAAGCAGATCGATAAAATAAATACTGAGATCAGGGATGGGGAGAAGGAGCGCCTTGAAAATGAGGAGAATACCATAACTGAGTGGAATGCCTCACATGAATATGATATAGCGCCCTATCATGACGAATGGAATATTTATGTCACAAGGAGCGATGAGACATATTTTTCCGTGTTGTATGAGTCAGAGCAGGATTCCTACGTCGGAGATTTAAATCAGTATTCTTTTAAGGGATATACCTATTACACCGACAGCGGGAAAGAGATAAAGCTGTCCGATATGCTTAAGGATGAGGACGGTTTTTATGACGAGCTGACGGAAAGCATAGAAGAGCATCTCAAAGAAAGCCTTGGGGATAATTACATGAAGGGGGATGAACTGAACAAGAGGCTCCGCGAGATGATGGATGAGGGCACCGCATCATTTGTCCTTAATCCTCAGGGGGTACAGGTCTGGATCGATTCCTATAACCTTTCTCCTGAATGCATGAGCACTTTCTTTTTTTTCGGGGATGAAGAGGATGCAGCTTATTTCAAGGATGAATTCACCGGAAGCGTACCGGATGAGTGGATAATGATGCCTATGAAGGGCGCCACCCAGTGCTATGATGCGGAAGATGACGGAAAAGTTGATACGATAAACGTGACCGATCAATATGACCTCAGGGAGTCAGGCGAAAGCGAAGAATATTATATTACCGGTCTTAATGTGGCAGTCGATGATGACGCGAAGGTGTTTCCTGCAAAAACAGGCGAGGCTTCGGATCCCTATGATGTCTATCTTGTGCATAAGGATAATAAGACCGTTCTCATGGCCTTTCATTATGAATATGTGAATGCATATATCAATACCTGGTCGGTAAACGGAAAGCAGATAAAGGAAGCAGACGAGCTGATGGGGCATTTCGCATATGTCCCTGCGGATGAGCAGGAGGGGACGGAGACCTATGTACCCTATTATGCGCCGAATGACCTGTCATCCATGGATATCTTCCTTATCTCGAATGATGATCCCGAGGATGAGACAGAAGCAACCATGGCATTGGATCCGGACGGGACATTTTCCGAGACAGGAAAAAAGAGCGGCATTTCCGGAACTTCAAAGTCACGTACCGGAGAAAGCACGGATGACAACGATGGTGAAGCTGAATGATTCAGGAGGCAGACATGAAAAAGAAACTGACGGCGTTGGTGATCATTCTTACAGGAGCAGCTTTTATCCTGTGCAGCTGCGGGAATAAAACAGGCAGCATGAAGGATTCTCTTAACGGGAAGCTTGAGGATGTGACAAAGACATCCGACGAGAATGATGAAGATAACGATGATAAAGACAGTGAAGACAGTGAAGACAGTGAAGACAGTGAAGACAGTAAAGAAAGTAAAGAAGATGACGGCAGGGATGATAAGGGAGACTCCGATGAAACCTCCACGAAGAAAATCGGATCAAAAGATGCTTCATCTTCCGGTGATGACGAAGACGGGGAAGAGTCCTATGTTGACGAAGAGAGTGAAGGAACTGCTGCTGCAGGTTCGCTGGATTATCTCAACACCACCTTCTATGGCGTGTGGGTTACGGCGGGAAGTGACTATGACAAGCTCTATGACGTAGTGGACGATCTGGCCGCAAAAGGATTTGACGACGGCCTTGTGGTGGCTACCGCTGATTTTGAAAACCTGAGTAATAAGGTCCCGTACTCAGTGACGGCAGGGAAATTCGATAATGAGAAAGATGCGGAAAAAAGACTTGAAGAGATAAAAAAAGACGGCTACAAGGATGCATTTGTGAAGAATACCGGAGCTTATTTAAGTGATATTTATTATTATGTCACGGCAACAAACGGAGGATTTGAAGTTGATGAGGATAACGGGGAGATCTGGCTAAAGGATATTGAGGTTCAGTTCCCCTACAGGACGGGGAATGAAGAAAGCGGGTCATCTACGATAATGACCCTGTATCTTGACAGGAACACGGTGTTTGATCCGAATGCCGCAGGCTTCGGAAATCACGAGAAGGGCGAGAGCCCGTATGAATGGTTTGTAAAGTGCTGTAAAGCTGCCAATGAAGATCCGGATAATAATGATATGAGCCAGACTTTGGCAGGTGTTTTCGAGGTGGAAATAAACGGGAACCATATCGAAAAATATATCGGAAGCTATTGGTGGGATTGATCATAAGTCAGGAGACAGAAGCGTATGAACGAGAGCAGATCACCTCTTAAGATCTACTGTAAAAACTGCGGGAACCCCGCCGGTTTTGACATAATCAACCAGACCTACAGATGTCCTGCATGCGGGGAGGTAACAGGCATACAGGAGGCACAGAATACGGTATATCAGTGGAAGGAACTGCAGAAAAACCAGAGGCAGGCTATGTCAGCGGGACAGAACGTCGAGGAACGCTCCTGCCCGGGCTGCGGTGCCCGGATCCTGTTCAGGGAGGGCGAGGCATCCGAGACCTGTGACTTCTGCGGAAGCAGGATCGTAAGAAGCGAGCTGACTGAGGCGGCCCAGCTTCCGGATATCATCATACCGTTCAGGATAACTGAGGAAGAAGCAAGACAGAGGATGCTTGAATGGGGGCATAAACATGAGAAGACACCGGAAGGAAGAAGCATTGTATCCTCCATGGGGAATTTTGCCGGCTGCTATCTGCCTTACCGTATAGTTAAGGGACCGGTATATGCAGGCATAGTCCGTCACGGCAACGAAAGGATGTATGAATGCGGCGGTTTCATCGAGGGCACTGCGGTAAACACATCAAAACAGCTGGACAACCTCGTGCTTAACGAGATGGAGCCTTTTGACTGGTCCGAAGCAAGGCCTTTTGAATACGGCTATGTTGCGGGAATGCCTGTGAAGCTTAATGATCTTTCCGATTCCGAGATCAATACAAGGATAGAGGCGGAGGTGCGCGAAGACTTTCTGCCTGAGGTCGAGAAGGTCATGCAGACCAGCGGCGTTGACATTCACACAAAGACAGGCAGTATGAGCGTTTTGACCGCACTTCTTCCCGTATACTTTATCAAGTCGGGAAAGCTGACTGCTGTGATGAACGGTCAGACAGGGCGCATAGCGGTCTCAAAGGATCGGAAGAAAGAGACTTATCCCTGGGTGATAGAGCCTCTTGTCATTACGACCATACTTACTTTGATATTCGGAGCCTTTTATCATTGGAACGGGGAAGCAATGTTCTACAGTGCCGTGGTCTTCGGAGCTATCAGCTTTTCGGTATTCGGTGAAGGAAGGGAATCCCTTGTGAGACGGGTAGTGATGCGAAGCAGAGCATCAAATGCAAAAAGGGAGAACGGAGAGCTTGTCATCGATGAATCGAAGGATATCCTGAAAAATCCCTATGACAACACGCCTGTATTTTATGAGCCCAATAACAGCGGACAGAAGGTGCCTGTCCGGATAAAATTCTATACATTCGGAAGATGGCTGTCTATTCTGATCAATGCGCTTGTTACCGTATTCCTTCCGTTCATATTGGCAGCTCCTCTGAGGCTTGCCGTGCTCGAAGAAGGCGAGTCCTTCATGGAAGGTTTTCATCCTTTATACGGAGCGGCCTGGTATGTGCTCGCGGGCATGATCGTATTTCTGTATTTTGTAAAGGGAGTAAGGAAGGATGTATATGACCATCCGATCATCTATGAGCTCTATGCCGACGGCAGCAGTCATCTTATCGGGAAACGAAGCGACCGTAAACTCAGCGTCCTTTCAATGTTCGGTGTGGGCAGAATAGGAAAGGACGGAAAAAGGGTATCGTTATTCGGACTGATCTTCAGTCTGGGAGGCGCGGGAATAGGGCTTGCGCTCGGTATGCTTTTCCTCCTTTTCGGAAGCACGTGCGCGATGTTATTTTAGCCTGGACTTTTTGTTTTCACGAGAAGCGGTTATTTCTTCAGCTCATCCAGCTTGTTCTGGATGGCCAGCTTTACCATAGCCGCAATCTCACCGGTCCTGCAGTTTTTGTAGGCCTCATAAGGGATAGAAGGGAGAAAATGAACCTGGGTGCATACCGGCTGGAGGCCGTTGCGTCCGAACGGAACATAGGAATCAACTAATACTACGGGGACTATCGGACACTTTGCCTTAAGCGCACATTTGAAGGCACCGGCATGGAATTCCTGCAGATGGTTTTCATTGAAGGTATAGCCGCCTTCCGCAAAAAGGATATACCTGCGTCCGTCCCTGACCTCGTCGGCAATACGCATTATGCCCTCGACCTGTGCTTTCATGTCGGTCCGGTCAAGCCTGACACCCTTCAGCAGTCTTGTGACTTCGTTAGCGAGAGGGAGATGGGAGCGTTTCTCGTCTATCACAATGGTACAGGGGGTGTCATGGACATGGATGATACCCAGGACATCGAACTTGCCCTGATGGTTTGGATACATGAGATAGCCGCCCTCCTTGGGAAGGTTTTCCTTTCCGAAGGCTTTGGTACTGATAAAGGCGTTCCTCATAGCCTGGTCAACCATGTGCCGGCCTATGGCATACCTTTCCTCTTCGGAAAAAGCATCCGGATGCTGCTCCACATATACGAGGCGGAAAAAATAATACACTATGAACGGCAGAGATATGCCGACTACCCATACCAACCGCAACATATTGTGTATATTACCACACAGGAGCGTTAAAATCCATGATTGGTCAGATTATGGAAATTGTGTAATTGAAACACATTTTTAAAACTGTTACAATTATCTCTGTTTTAATGAACCCGTTTTGCTGCAGCTCTCTGGCTGAATTGCAGGGAGTGTAAGGAAACGATATAAGTTTTGTTTTTCTTTCCGGGGTGAAGAAATGAGTGATTATATTCTAAGCTGCTGTTCTACGGCTGATCTTTCTAAAGAGCATTTTGAGAAAAGAGATATAAAGTATGTATGCTTCCATTTTGAGATTGACGGTAAGGAATACTACGATGATCTCGGGGAAAGCATGGATTTCCATGAGTTTTACAAAAGAATGGCAGCCGGTGCCATGACAAAGACATCCCAGATAAATGTCGATGAGTTTATCACCTATTTCGAGCCCTTCCTTAAAGAGGGAAAGGATATCATTCATTTAAGCCTGTCTTCCGGCATATCGGGTGTGGTAAATTCCGCCACTATCGCAAAGGAGGAGCTTCAGGAGAGATATCCCGAACGTAAGATATATGTCATAGACTCTCTTGCTGCGTCTTCAGGCTACGGTCTTTTCATGGATATACTGGCGGATCTCAGGGATGAGGGCAGGACCATAGATGAGCTTAAGGAATATGCCGAAAAAAACAGACTGTATATACATCACTGGTTCTTTACCACGGATCTCAGGTATCTCGTAAGGGGAGGAAGGGTTACCAGGACAGCAGGATTTGTCGGAAACCTTCTCAACATCTGCCCGCTGCTGAATGTAAATAATGAGGGCAAGCTCATACCGAGAGAAAAGATCAGGACTTCAAAGAAGGTCATAAAGAAAGCCGTGGAAAAGATGAAAGAGCATGCTCTGAACGGGACGGATTATGACGGAAAATGCTTTATCTCGCAGTCGGAATGTACGGATCTTTCCGATCAGGAGGTGGAACTTATAGAAGAGGCATTCCCGAAGCTTAAAGGAAAGATCAAGGTCAACTATATCGGTACCACCATAGGGAGCCATACAGGCCCCGGCACGGTAGCCCTTTTCTTTGTAGGAAGGGACGAGAGGACAGAGTAGGTATCACTGCGCCCTTGAGATGATGACGCACCACTCGCCGAGTTCTTTTTCCTCTATGATCATAAAACCGTTTTCTTCAAGCGCCTGTCTTACGTCAGGCGCTTTTTCAGTGAGTATTCCCGAATAGATAACTGTCCCTCCGCGCTTTACAAGTCCTTTCATGACCCCGGTCAGGGGGATCAGGACGACAGGAAGGATATTTGCAACGACTATGTCATGCTCACCCCCGATATCCTCGCGGACAGAGGCTTCCGTTACCAGATTTCCCATGACAAGCCGGAAATCCGCGTCCTCAAGCCCGTTCTTTTCAAAGTTTTCCTTTACTGCGGGAACAGCATTGATATCAAGCTCGGTTGCGGAGATCCTGCCCGCCCCCATTTTGAACGCAGCCATGGCCAGGATCCCCGAACCCGTTCCTATGTCAAGGATACATGAATCCTTATCTGCATATTTTGAAAGCGCCATGATGCAAAGCTGTGTGGTTTCATGGGCTCCGGTACCGAAGGCTGTGCCGGGATCTATATGGATGATAATATCGCTTGAGTCTGATATCTCTTTTGATTCTTCCCAGGAGGGGATTATTCCGAGCCTTCTGTCTCCGTAGAGATCTATTGAGAACGCATGGAAGAACTGTTTCCATGCATTGATATAATCTTCGTCCCGTATATCCGAAGAGGAGATTACAAGAGTACCGAAAGGTATATCCGCAAGCGCCCGCATATCCTCCAGAGCATTTCTTATCTCCTGAAGGATGCGCTCCTTATCATCCTCCTCCGACAGATAGAATGAGATATAGGCCATGCCCTCCGGAATATCCTTGTTAACGGGGACCTCATCAACAAAGATCTCATCCAGATCTTCCTGAGTCCAGGGCTTTGAGTCGATGATCTCAATGCCTTCTATGCCGCAGTCTGCAAGGACCGCCGAAATGATATCCTCCGCGTCCACGGTTGTCTCTATCTTAAACTGTGTATAGTTCATGTCTGCCTCCGGTACTGTAATTGTTTTCAAGCGTTTTAATTATCATTTAAATGTGGTAAAATTACAAGACTTGTTGAAGGCATGCTTATGTATGCGTAACGCGGACGGTGCGTTGAGCCGTGCCGGACAGTTACGGCCTGTTCTTGTGACAATGGAGGCGCTTATGATGAATTCAAATGATATAGAACTTTTTTCAACGACCGATTTCAAGGCTAAGGATAAGGTTGTTTCGGCACTTGTCAGACACAGGGTCTCATATCTTGAGAGATGGGAGAAGGTCCCGCTGCTCAGACGAAGGGAATACGGCGGAGCGAAGGAGATCTGTGTTATTTACGTGAACGGAAACCAGTATAAAAAAGCAAAAAAGATACTGGATGAATTCAATACGGCTTATACTATCGAAAGAAAAGAAAAAAGACGCAAAAAAAAGGCCGAGATGGAAGAAGCGGCAAGGGCACAGATGGCTGCGGAAGAAGCAGCAAGAGCGGAAGAGGCTGCAAGAGCGGAAGCAGCGGCAGCGATCGGACTTGATGAAGAGGATCCGGATGACTTTTTTGACGATGACTTTGATGATCGTATAGACGATATCTGAAGGAGGACAGTGAAAGTATGGATAAAAGGTACGAAAAACTGCAGAAATGTCTGGAATATGTACGTTCCGTAACTGATTTTGAGCCGGAGATCGCGCTGATACTCGGTTCGGGACTTGGTGATTATGCAAAAAACATGGAGGTTTCCTGCGAAATCCCATACAGCGATATACCGGGATTTCCGGTATCCACGGCTCCCGGACATGACGGCAGGTTTATTTTCGGAACCGTTGCCGGAAAAAAGCTTGTATGTATGAAGGGCAGGGTACACTACTATGAGGGATATGATATATCCGACGTCGTGCTTCCGACGAGGCTTATGAGACTGCTCGGAGCGGATATCCTGTTTCTTACGAATGCATCAGGAGGGATCAGAGAAGATCTGAGGCCCGGAGATTTCATGCTTCTCAGAGATCATATTTCCCTTTTTGTCCCCAACCCGCTTATCGGACCTAACATCGATGAGCTGGGGGTAAGGTTCCCCGATATGTCCCATGTGTACGATGAGGAGCTCAGAGGCAGGCTGATGCAGTCAGCTGCCGAGCTTTCGATAGATCTTAAGGAGGGAGTATATGTACAGTTAACGGGGCCTTCTTATGAATCCCCGACTGAGATACAGATGCTTAAGAAGCTGGGAGCTGATGCCGTCGGCATGAGTACGGTGGTCGAAGCCATAGCGGGAAATCACATGGGGTTCAGGATATGCTGTATCTCATGTGTATGCAATCTTGCTGCCGGTATCGCGGATCATGAGCTTACAGGTGAAGAGGTAATAGAAGCGGGAAAGGCGGCGGCACCGCTTTTTGAGAAGCTTGTGACGAGAGCTGTCGAGGTATTCTGATGTCACTGGTATATAAGGAGACCGATCCTGTAATACTCTCTGATGACAGGAAGAGCATTCTGATAATAGACCAGACAAAGCTTCCCGAAAAGGTGGAGCACAAAGGCATCAGCAGTCTGGATCAGATGTATGATGCGATAAAAACTTTAGCGGTGAGAGGTGCGCCCTGCATAGGTGTCTTTGCCGGTTACTGCATGGCTGTGCTTGCCGCCGGATACGAAGATACTGATGCGGATGAGTTTATGAAAAGGCTTGCTTCGGACGGAGCCCGTCTGGAATCATCCAGACCTACAGCCGTAAATCTGTCATGGGCCGTAAAGCGCCAGCTCGAGGCAGCAGATACCGGGATAAGATCAGGTGTGAAGACTTCGAGGGTGGTAGAGAGACTCTATGATGAGGCTGTTGCGATCCATGAGGAGGATATCCTTATGTGTATGAAGATCGCAGAGCACGGTCTGTCTCTTCTGCATGACGGAGACGGTCTTCTCACCCACTGCAATGCGGGAGCACTTGCGACGACAAGATACGGCACAGGGCTGGGACCGATCCTTCTCGGCAGGGAGAGGGGCTATAATTTCCATGTGTATTCCGATGAAACAAGACCTCTGCTGCAGGGAGCAAGGCTTACGGCATTTGAACTCGTGAATGCGGGTGTCGACGAGACAGTCATATGCGATAACATGGCATCCCTGCTCATGAAACAGGGAAAGATACAGGCAGTGCTTGTCGGCTGTGACAGGATAGCGGCAAACGGCGACACGGCGAATAAGATAGGTACTTCAGGTGTTGCGATAATCGCAAAGCATTACGGAGTGCCGTTTTATGTTCT
>CACZRA010000360.1 GCA_902783395.1 uncultured Lachnospiraceae bacterium | reverse complement strand
CTAAATCTTGACATAGGACCAATCTCAGATGAGTATGCATGATCCAGTTCAGCCGTTTTCTCAAGAATCAAACTATCAACTACTCCAATCTCACGGTAAAAATTATCATACCGTCTCTGTAAATCATCATACTTTGCATCATAATATTCATCAGATATGTCCAAAGCATCCATCTGATGTTCAAGCTTCTCTTTTTTCCGTACAAATTGCTGTTTTGTTTTTTTCAGCTCGTTCAGTTCTTCTTCTATCTTGCTGTTGTCAGCATCCCTTTCAGGCACGAAAAAAGCGGCATCCACTTCGAATAACCGCTGTCATCATATTAGACAATACGATATTTTCTCCAATTTGCAGGTTTGTGACTCTTTACCTGCAAACCATGAGGCAGTCAACAACTATTCAACAAGGAGGCAGCCTTTTCCAATAATCTCTTGCATCGAAATGTATTCAGAGATCATACTAAAATCCTAAGCATGTCCTCTTTTGAACGCTCGCGTCCCCAGCTTGGACTCTTCATTACCCCAAAACTGATAGGAAGGAGCCGCAGCTCCTTCCTTCTCACAATCACTTCTTAGTCTTAACCTTTTTCACCCTGCTCAATTATGATAATCCGTTCGCCCCTTTATTTCTCACACGGATATAATACGCCATCTGAGACAGTTCTTATCCAGCATTATACCAATATCTTACTTTTCCATTCTTGAATCCTATATAAGATCCATCTTTATAATACCAGTATGACCATCCGTCAGATGCGCTTCCTGTGCGATCAGGATCACCCCAATTTGAAGTCCATGAAACCTTCTTTTTAGTATATCCCTTTCGGATTTTTTTGGAATAATAGATATAATCCCAATCTCTATAGATCGTCTTACCTTTATAGATAATCTTATATGTGAACTTCTTACCCCACTTTTTGGGTTTTTTGATCTTTATTCTGATTTTTTTACTATTATTCTTAATCTTCTTCTTATAGGTTTTCTTTCCGATCTTAATTCGTATTTCTCCGCCTTTTAGAGGGGTATTCAAATATACCGTAACAGATTTTGAATCCCTATATACCGTTGAGATATCTGTAGATTCATATGTCTTACTATTCTCAGCACCTGATTTCCACACTGTTACTCTTTTTTGCTCTGCTCCACAACAAGAACAACGATATAAATCTGTCCCCTTAGCGTTTAGTGTTGCTTTAACTGATGTTTTATAAAACGTCCATCTATGCGGTTCAATTGTTTTAATTTTGCCACAATAAGAGCATTCGTCTATATGATAATGGCTATTCTTGTCTTTCTCTATAAATTCATCCTCATATGTCCACGTGAAATGTTCTCCAAGCACATCCTTTGTAGCACCACAGTCGTCACATTTGTAAACTACAAAATGATTCTTTTCGTCCTTTTGCTTATATATGGAAGTTTCACGGAAATAGTGGTTCTCAATCACATCCTTCGTCGCGCCACAATCATCACATTTGTAAGTGCGAAAATGATTGTTTCCATCTTTTTGTTTATAAATGGAAGTACTACTCCATTTGTGCGCCTCAGCTTCTTCTTTTGTGGCACCACATTTCTTAAGACACTCATAAACCAAAACATGACTATCAGCATCCTTTTGTTTATATGAGGAAGGGAAAGAGAAAAAGGTATGCTCTTCCTCATATTCTTTCATTAAACCTTCACAGTGCTCGCACTCGTTATAACGAATATGATTTTTTTCATCTTTCTTCTTATAATTAACCTTGTACGGGGACCAACTGTAATAAATTTTCGCTAAGTGCTCCTCAATCACATCTTTTTCCTGACCACAATAATGACATTTTTTTACCTTAAAATGGTTATTTTCATCCTTATACTTATATGTACTAGTATTCCAGTAATCGTGTTCTTCAATTTGTTCTTTTTTCGCACCACAATATCTACACTCATAAACTTGTATATGATTATTTACATCCATTTGCTTATATTCGGAAGAAGCCTCAAATTCATGTTCTTCTTTTATATTTGTTATATTGTGGCAGTGCGTACATTCTCCTTGACAATTGTGATAACTGCCATCAATCTCTTGATAAGATATTTTATTGCGGGTAATTGTCCAACCACACTGGTCACACCGCATGCTGGTTGCTGCATTCACAGTTATCGTCAGCCCACAACAAGAAAGCATAAAACAGATTACAGCCAGAACTCTTTTCATCTCCATAGCCCTTTCTAACCCTACAGCGTATCAAAGTAACGTTTCCTTATCTAACTATAACTGTCTGTCATTGTGCTCATACAGATCTATGTAGATTTGAATTTCGCTACAATTCAAAGCGCCCACGACTTATTTAATCAAGTTATAGTCTATCAAATCGCCTTATCAAAAACAATAAGCTGTTTGCATAGTACTTATCCACAATCAGTATATTGATCTCTTCCAGACTATCTAATCCATTTATTCTAATCACTGGTAGAGGAATAATCTCGCGTACTCTCTATGAAAACGGCACAGTTTTCCCGATGCCGTTTTACTAAATCATTTCTTCTTTTTTTATTTCGTATAAGATGTCATTTTCATCAGCAATCAGCAATAAGACATCACTTAAGCCGGATCTTCCTTGTCCTGCTCCATCGAGAGTACCCTCCCCGGCAGTAATACCGGATTCTCACATAATATGTCTTTTTCCTTCTCCCCCTGATCGTCTTTTTATACTTCCCCTTCTTCAGTCTATAGTGATTTACCTTTCCTGTAAAGGCCGCATTCCCGGAAACCTCAATCTCATATCCGAGGATCTTCTTCTCAGCCTTTTTATTCTTTTTCCAGATGACCTGAAACCTGGTCTTTCCCTTTTTTCTGAGTTTTTTCAGGGAAGGAGCCGGCTTCAGTACGGTTTTCCTGCTGCTTTTCAGGGAACCGCTTACCGGTGCAGCCACGGTATTTGTGTTTATCAGGTTTTGAACTTCCGCAGTTTCCGCTTTCGAAGTATCAGCCGGGGCTGTGACAGGCCTTATATAGTCTGAAGTAAAAGTATCCCCGCATCTCTTGCAGGTATGCCTGGTATAGCCGCCTGACTGAGTCGTCGTCGGCAGGGTGCTTTTTTGATAATCATGTCCCAGAGCATTCTTTTTTTCTGATTTCCAGGAATAACCGCAGACACTGCAGATATGATGCGTATATCCTTCTTTTGTGCAGGTGGGATCTACCTTGCTGATCCGGTATACATGCCCTGAAAGAGGCAGCTCTTCCTCTATGGTTTTCCCACAGGCTGTGCAGCGGTATTTCCGGATTCCTTTCTTAATGCACGTCGAAGGGATGCTGGCTTTGTCATCAGGGACAAAGGCATGTCCTGCAGGCTGTGTCCTGTCCCCTGTAAAGGAATGGCCGCACTTTATGCAGACATACTTCGTATATCCCCCCTTCTCACACGTCGGGGATATCACCGTCTTCTTATAATCATGGCCAAGAGCCTTCTGTATGTCCGTCCTGTAAGCGGCATCGCATCTGCTGCAGGTAAGAAGTGTATATCCGTCTTCCGTGCAGGTCGGCGAAACCATGCTCTCTTCATAATCATGCCCCTTGGCAGGTGTTTCCTCAGACCAGGAGTCCCCGCACCTGATGCATGTATAAGTGATGGAGCCCTTCTGCGTGCAGGTTGCGTAGTTTTCGCTCTTCACATACTCATGCCCGGCAGGCGGAACCTCCTCTGAGTAACTGTCCCCGCAAAAGAGGCACTCATATGTGCTGGCGCCACTTTCATCGCAAAGCGCCGGAACAGACTCTTTCAGAACATAATCGTGATATACAGACCCTGACAGCTGAGGATAACAGAAAACAGTCGTATGGGAGCTGTTAGAGAAGTTTCCGGAAGATGAATGAACTCTGTCTTTTCCTGTCATCAGATAATCGTGTGAGTATCCATCTTCGTCATCGTCCCAGGTGCAGTCTGTCAGGTGCCATCCCCCGTCAAGGAAAACACCGTTCCACATATGCCCGGATCCCCCGATCAGGCAGCATTCGATCCCCTGCGCGTCGCAAAGCGACTTGAAGCTTTTTGCGTATCCCTCACAGACCGCGCCATGGCAAAAAGAACCAAGATAGGTCTGTGCCGGAGTCAGGATACTGTAGTCCCCGGTATTTTTCCGGTTCCTGTATCCCCGGGCGTCATACCACAGAAGGCTGCAAAGATAGTCGTGATCCGCCAGAATATATTCCGAAGGCGTGATTATTCCATCTGTGTCATAATCTGCCATCTGCCTGATCTCTGCCAGTACTCTCTCTTTCCCTGATTTATATTCTGAAAGATAGTCCCGTGCTCCCGGAAATGCCTCTTCCGGAACATAAGTGATCTGTGTTACATAAACCGTGCCTGTTACCTGATCCGTTCCGATCGTATCCTCATCTGCGGCAAGCGTCAGGCCGTAGCGGAAGCTTTTGGGGCGGATCCAGTAGACATCGGGATAATCATACTCAAAGGCGTCGACCGCGGACTGCACAACCAAAGCTGTATCCTCCAGGAAACTGCTGTATTCCTGTGTATAATCACCGTTGTCATCTTCTCTTATAAAGGTATAGGAATCCCCGGCAGGATAAAACAGTGTACGGAAGGACGCCGGTGCGTTTTCCATGCTGTATGTCCTTGTCCAGGATCCGTCCCCTTCTTCCTGTGCATAGTACCACACCATGCCGTCATAGAAATCTCTGGAGTCCGCCTGCAGCTGATCCGCAAACAAACCCGTATAGAGGCTTCCATATCGCATCGCCTGATCATCACGGCTTCGAATAAAAACCTCTTCCTGCCCGCCTTTAATGCTCTCGTCTTCCACCGTCATGGGATCGTTCAGAATTATCTCCCCGCCTTCCTCAAAGGCTGTCAGGGAAAAAACAGGTAATAATTCCATGGGCTCTTCTTCGATCAGAAAGCCATTCGGAAATCCCCCTTCTGATATACCGGTTTCTTTCATATCCTCATCTGCAGGTTCCGCTCCATAGTCCTCTTCATCATCTCCTTCCTCCGCAGGAACAATCATGCTGCTCTCCTGCATGAAATAGTCAGCTTCGGTTTCTGCATTAGTGATGTCTTCTGCCCGGATATTCCCGGAAAAAAGAATCAGACCCGCCATAATCGTCCCTGCCAGCGCGTATCTTCTCATATTCATCCTCCTTCCGTTTCCGATATCTTTCTCCATAGTGCCGGAAAAGAAGCGCAAAAATAAAGAATACGGATCATTCCAAAACATCGGTGGAATAATCCGCATCCCCATGCTAAGCAGGTATCTGTCTTCTTACTTCGTATATTTCTTATACAGTCTCTCCGCCAGGCTCCTCCTGCCTGAAAGTGTGCCATTATCGACTGCCATTCCCTCGTAATAATGGTAACAAGCCTCAGCGGCATCGGCTGCGCTCCGGCATGCCATTATCCGGTTTTTCGCCTCTGCATGAGTTGAACTGAATTCAGTCAGGATCGTCGCGATGGCAGCCTCCGTGCTTCCGATTGAAACCCCCATGCCTTTGGCGGTATCATACAGGAGCGCTTTCCTGCCGGGAGAAATCTCCGTCCCATTCTCCAGATATCCCGTCCACTGCGGCGTCCCGTATCCGCCTCCCCCGGTGCTGTCCCTGATAAAGGCATCTCTGGAAATGGAACCTCTGTCCACTTTATCTGTATATTGCCTGCTCCATGCCCTGGACTGCCCCTGTACAATATACGGACAGTAATTATCGGACTGTGATCCGCACTCGTATCCCATACAGCCGATGATCCCGGCCGCCTGTGCCGGGGTAAAGCCATACTCAACTAAAGCACTGTAAATCCTTTTGGCACATTTGGGGCCCTCCTGTGTTGCTTTGAGTACTTTGGGATTATCCCTGGCCTGCCTTCCACTGAGCCTGATCACCCTGCGGACCTCGATATAGGCTGACGGAATCCTCCGGAACTTCACCCCATAACCCATTGTTTCCGGTGAGTGGTTCTGAGACCCTCCACAGTTGTCCAACTGATATCCGTCCCCAAAATAAATCCCGACATGGTCACAGTCGCCATACCCGGCGCTTCCCCACCAGTAACAGATGATGTCCCCCGGCTGGAGTTTTTTCAGATCCACTCCTGAGGAATTTCCGCGGTAAACACTCTCCCCTACAGTCTGGAGGGCCCCGGTATAAGCTGTAAAGAAATACCTCTTTCCACTCTCATCCGTGAAATGCTTGTAGACACCCGATACGAATCCGGAGCAGTCCGTGTACTGCTGCCAGCTGGTGTCCTCCGCGCCGCCCCTTCCGGCGCCCCACACATACCTGGTCCTGTGGGATACCGCAGGGTTCAGTCTTCCATGTGCTTCCGCGGAATCAGAGAAGCTGTAGGCATACATGGCAATCCGGATTCCTCCGGTAGGGGAATTCAGAACTGAGGTCGCCTCCCTTCTT
>CACZRA010000359.1 GCA_902783395.1 uncultured Lachnospiraceae bacterium | reverse complement strand
AGACGCGGGGCAGGTAAGGACGAGCTTTTTGTCATTGTCGCAAATTTTGCGAACGTGCCTCATAAGGGCTATAAGATAGGTGTTCCAAAATCCGGGAAATACACCGAGGTATTCTGTTCCGACGCGGAAAAGTACGACGGCTTCGGATTTGTGAACAAGGATCCTTTGCTGTCAGAGGAATCGGAGTGTGACGGAAGGGCGGATTCGATCCGTATCAGAGTGGCACCTCTTTCGGTATCCGTATTTAAGTACAGCCCGGGCAAGGCTTCAAAATGAAAAACTTGACGGTGTTTTAGTTGGATGATAAGATGATGCCGAGGTCGAATGGTACGAAGCCGGTTGTGCTTGCGCAAAGAGGCGTTGGAACATGAGACCTTACCGGACATGAGGAAGCAGCAATTTGCCGTTTTTTGGGCAAATCAGCGGATTCCGAATGGACGGAGCATGGCGAGAGCAGCTTGCTGCGTAGCCGTGCGTGGGCATCATATTGCATGGTGCTATAGATTTTTGTGCCGTTATGGCTCAGTTGGTAGAGCAACGCATTCGTAATGCGTGGGTCGAGTGTTCGAGTCACTCTAACGGCAGAGAACCCGCAAGGCTACACAAAGCCTTACGGGTTCTTTTGAATTAGGAGGAGTGAAAAATGTCAAAATTAGTAAATATGTTTGATCTTGGCGATATGCGGGCATTTTATTATACGGATGAGCAGGTCGGGATAAAGGACGGAAAGCTGAAATACCGCTTCAGCGAAGACATGCACGCTCTCGCCGTCTTTATGGAAAAGCGTGATTCTTGAATAAATACAGGAAATAAGTTAAGATTAGTATTCACATATTACTTTCGGAGGAATTGCCTTGGAAATAAAGAGAGTAGCACCTGAGACAACCGATTATCTTGAGCATGTAGGCGACAAGGGGAAAGTCAGAGCAAGAGCTGAAAGGCGTGTGATGAGAGAAAACAAACGCGAAAAGAATAACGATCTGGTCTTCGGGACCATACCGAAGTCAACGCTCGGCATCATATCTCTGGTCTTAATGTTTCTTATGGCATTGTTATTCGGGATCAAGGAGCTCGAAATGAGCGTGATCGTTTATATCATTGTTCTTGTCTTCTGCACGGTGATGGGTCTGCTGCTTTCATCGGCACCGGGATTCGTATCCGTTACCGTATCCGCACTGCTGCTGATAGTCGGGGCGCTTACGTCCTTATTTCCTGCAGTTGCGCTGGGAGTGGCGATGCTTGTATCGGCTTCGCTCATCATAAGAGGAGAATAGCCATGGCAAATCTCTGGGGAGGCAGGTTCACCGAAGCCACCGATGCTTCTGCATATAAGTTCAATCAGTCCATATCCTTCGACAGCAGGATGTACAGGGAGGATATCGAAGGCTCCATAGCGCATGCCGGAATGCTCGGCAGGCAGGGCATCATATCCGGGGAAGAGAGCCGGCAGATAATACAGGCTCTTGAAGAGATCAGGAGCGATATCGACGAAGGAAGGCTTGCGATATCTGAGGATGCCGAGGATATACACAGCTTCGTGGAGTCGGTGCTGACAGAGCGCATAGGGGACGCCGGCAAGAAGCTTCATACGGGAAGATCCAGGAATGACCAGGTGGCTCTTGATATGAAGCTTTATACAAGGAGACAGCTCATCGAAACCGACAGAGAGCTTACCGGGCTCCAGGAGGTGCTGCTGTCCATAATCGAGAATAATACCGAAACATATATGCCGGGCTTCACCCATCTCCAGAAGGCGCAGCCCGTGACCCTTGCCCATCATATGGGGGCATATTTTGAGATGTTCATAAGGGACAGACAGAGGCTTGCCGATATTAAAGAGAGGATGAATACCTGTCCTCTAGGATCCGGAGCGCTGGCGGGGACGACCTACGCTCTTGACCGGGACCTTACGGCGTCACAGCTTGATTTTGGCGGAGGACCTACGAGAAATTCAATGGACTCCGTTTCCGACAGGGATTATCTTATCGAGTTCCTTTCGGCGCTGTCCATTATCATGATGCACCTTTCGAGATTCTGCGAGGAGATAATAATCTGGAACTCGAACGAGTACCGGTTCATCGATATAGATGACAGATACAGCACAGGTTCGTCCATAATGCCGCAGAAGAAGAACCCCGACATAGCGGAGCTTGTGAGAGGGAAGACAGGAAGGGTGTACGGAGCCCTTGTTTCACTGCTTACCACCATGAAGGGGATCCCGCTTGCCTATGACAAGGATATGCAGGAGGACAAGGAGGTATCGTTTGACGCCATGGATACCGTAAAGGACTGCATCCGGGAATTTACGGGGATGATGGCCACGGCGGGCTTCAATAAGGAAGTGATGGAGGAGAGCGCGAAGAAGGGCTTTACCAATGCCACGGACGCTGCCGATTATCTCGTGAAGAAGGGAGTTCCCTTCAGGGATGCGCACTCCATAGTCGGAAGGCTGGTGCTGAAATGCGTGGATAAGGGCATCGCCCTGGATGACCTTGGTCTGGAAGAATTCAGAAAAGAGAGCGGGGTTTTTGATGAGGATATATACGAGGCGATATCAATGAAGACCTGTGTGGAAAAGAGACTCACAAAGGGAGCTCCGGGAAAAGCGCAGATGGATGAAGTGATAAAGTTTTATAAAGAGTATCTGGAGGACAGATAAGATGGAAAGAAAGCTGAAAGCCGCCATACTCGGCGGTACCGGAATGGTAGGACAAAGATTTATCTCACTGCTTGAGAACCACCCGTGGTTTGAAGTAAAGACGATAGCGGCAAGTCCCAGATCTGCCGGGAAAACCTACAAAGAGGCCGTCGGAGAGAGATGGAAGCTTGAAAGCCCTATGCCCGAAGGGGTAAAGGATATGGTGGTAAAGGATGTGTCTGACGTCGCTGCCGTTGCGGAGGATGTGGACTTTTGTTTTTCCGCTGTCGATATGACAAAGGATGAGATAAGACGGATAGAAGAGGAGTACGCCAAAGCAGAGACTCCGGTCGTTTCCAATAACTCCGCTCACAGGTGGACGCCGGATGTCCCAATGCTTATCCCTGAGCTCAATCCCGAACATGCGGACATCATAGAGTATCAGAAAAAGAGGCTCGGTACGGCAAGAGGCTTTATCGCGGTCAAGCCCAACTGCTCCATACAGGCATATGCTCCGGCGGTTTATATCTGGAAGAAGTACGGTCCCGTAAGACTTGCCGTTTCGACGTATCAGGCGATATCGGGCGCGGGAAAGACCTTCAAGGACTGGCCGGAGATGGAGGGAAACGTGATACCGTATATAGGAGGCGAGGAAGAAAAGAGCGAGAAGGAGCCGCTGAAGATCTGCGGTCATATCGACAGCTCAAGCCACACCATAATACCGGCAGAGGGACCGCTTATCACCTCCCAGTGCATAAGGATCCCGGTGCTCAACGGTCATACCGCTTCCGTATTCATCGATTTTGAAAAGAAACCGTCGAAGGAAGAGCTTATCGGGGCGCTTGTTTCATTTAAGGGAGAGCCGCAGAGGCTTGAGCTGCCCTCGGCTCCGAAGCAGTTTATACAGTACCTTGAGGATGACAACAGGCCTCAGGTAACTCTTGACGTTGATTTTGAGAGAGGCTTTGGCATTTCCATCGGAAGACTCAGGGAAGATACCCTTTTTGATTATAAATTTGTCGGGCTTGCGCACAATACTATCAGAGGAGCTGCGGGCGGAGCTGTTCTCTGTGCGGAGCTTCTTACCGCAAAGGGGTATATTGAGGCAAAATAGGAAGAAGCTTGGGTAAGACTCTGATCATAACCGAAAAGCCTTCGGTTGCAAGGGAATATGCCTCTATTTTGCATGTGAACGGAAAGGGAGACGGCATCATCGAGAATGATTCCTACGTTATCACCTGGTGCGTGGGTCATCTTGTCGAGATGTCTTATCCCGATGTCTACGATGAAAGATACAAAAAATGGAACCTTCGTGATCTGCCGTTTCTTCCGGCTCAATACAGATATGCAGTTATCCCGAAAACAAAAAAACAGTATAAGATAGTAAATACCTGCCTTCACCGGAAGGATGTGTCGGAGGTCCTCTGGGCCGGAGACTCCGGGAGAGAGGGGCAGGTGATAGAAGAGCTTATAAGGATGCAGGGCGGTGTAAGGGACGGCATCACCGAGCGGAGGGTATGGATCGATTCCACTACAGAGGAAGAGATAAAGCGCGGCATCGATGAGGCGAGGCCGTACGAAGCCTACAGGAACCTTGCCAATGCCGGGATAATGCGCGGGATAGAAGATTATTCCATGGGGATAAATTTTTCCAGGGTATTATCCGTTAAATACGGACGCATGATGAATGAAGCGGCAGGAACAAAAAAGTATGCCGCAATAGCCGTCGGACGGGTGATGTCCTGTGTCCTCGGGATGGTCGTAAGACGGGAGCGTGAGATCCGGGATTTCGTTGAGACCCCTTTTTATAAGCTGAATGCAGTGTTCAGAAAGGATGATTCGTCCTTTTGCGGAGAGTGGAGAGCAGTCAGAGGCTCGGAATTTTTTGAGTCAGAGCTTTTGTATTCAGAGAAGGGCTTTAAGGAGAAGAAGGATGCCGAAGCCCTGAAGGAAAAGCTTAAAGAGGAATATCACAGCGGTCTTGTTTTCAAGGTTGAGAAGAAGGAAGAGAACAAAAAGCCGCCGCTTTTGTACAATCTTGCCGAGCTCCAGGCTGCATGCAGCAAGAGGTTCAGGATAAGTCCCGACCAGACGCTTGATATAGCTCAGACCTTATATGAAGCAAGGCTTACTACCTATCCCAGGACGGATGCCAGAGTACTTACCGAGGCAGTTGCAAAGGAGATAACGAAAAATCTCGGAGGTCTGTACAGATATACCCCGGTCAGGGATTTCGTTCTGAAGATAAGGGATGAAAAGCTCTATGCGGGACTTGAGAAAACCGTGTACGTGGATGACAGCAAGGTTACGGATCACTATGCGATCATCCCGACGGGGGATGTATCAAGACTTGGCTCACTGTCCGAGCTTCAGAGATCGGTCTATGATATGATAGTGAGGAGGTTCCTTTCGATCTTTTATCCTCCCGCGGTATTTACGAAGGTACAGCTTGTCACGGCTGTGGGAAATGAAAAGTTCCATACAAACGTCAAGGTGCTGAAGAGTCCCGGATTCTATGAGATCACAGGACAGGACAAGCCGAAAAAGGAAGCCCCCGACGATGAGGAAAAAAAGCCGGACGAGGAAGAGGAATCTGCAAGCGCGGAGCTTCTTGAGCTCCTTAACGGCCTGAAGAAAGGCGATATCGCAGAGCTTGCGGAGATAGAGATAAAGGAAGGAAAGACATCTCCTCCCAAACGTTATACCTCGGGCTCCATGGTGCTTGCAATGGAAAACGCCGGACAGCTGATAGAGGACGAGGAGCTCAGGGCAGAGATAAAGGGAGCCGGGATAGGGACATCGGCCACAAGAGCCGGGATAATAGAAAAGCTTATAAAGATAGATTATCTTAAGCTTAATAAAAAGACCCAGGTGCTCACTCCGTCCCCGATGGGAGAGATGGTATTCGAGATCATTCTGATGACTCTGCCGTCCATGCTCGAGCCTGAGATGACGGCAAGCTGGGAGAAGGGACTTTCAAAGCTTGAAAGAGGAGAGATCACGCCTGAAGACTACAGGGGCAAGCTTGACGGATATGTGGCAAAGTATGTGAATCTCGTAAAGAACAGGGATCTGAGCAGGGAGGTTGCTTTTAAGCTGAAAACCGTGTCGGAGGTGAACAAAAAAGCCTCCGGCAAAAGGAAGCAGTAAAGTGGACACCTGTACGGAACCGATACCGGGTGAAGGAATACAACGATATGGAAACTGCTCTTACAAAAAATCTGTACACGTTGAAGGAAAGCATGGCGGGAGAATGGCTCTCGCAGTTTGATTATCCCTGGCAGGCATTGAGGGAGATCGGATTTATCATAAAAAAGCTTTCAAGACATCTGGATCTTAATATCTATGAGAAAAAGGGGGAGGATATCTGGATCGCCAGGAGCGCAAGGGTGTGGCCCACGGTATCCGTAACGGGACCCTGTATCATTGGAGAGAATACCGAGGTCAGACAGTGTGCGTTTATCAGGGGATGCGTTCTCGTAGGAAATGACTGTATCGTCGGAAACTCTTCCGAGCTTGAGAATGTGGTATTATTCAATCATGCGGAGGTACCGCATTTCAATTATGTCGGCGATTCCGTTTTAGGCTTTTATTCGCGTCTGGGAGCGGGCTCAGTCACCTCCTCTGTAAGACCTGATAAAAAGCCGGTTGTGATAAAGGACTATGTGTCGGGAGAACTGCTGGAAACGGGATTGAAAAAGGCCGGTTCGATGATAGGTGACCATGCCGAGGTAGGCTGCAACAGTGTGCTTAATCCGGGAACAGTGGTAGGAAGGAATACCTGCATCTTTCCTTTATCCTCAGTGTATGGGGTGATACCCGCAGACAGTGTATTCAAAAGTCAGGGAAACATCGTAAAGAAACAGGCATAGGGGCGCTATGGCAGATACCGCATTCGAAGAAAGACAGGGCTGTATCATAAATGAAGGATAAAAAGCGCACAGGGATAGTCATACTTGTAGCTTCGCTTTTGCTTGCCGTTATTTTCATGTATGCATGGATGGTTTTCCAGCAGGCAAGGCGTCAGACGTGGGATCTCGGCATATCTCAGCTTGAGCTCATAAGCAATGAGCTTGAGGAGATGATGACGGATGCGGAGAACCTTACGCTGGAGCTTGCGCTTTCGGCCGGAGAGCTCATGGATGACAGGGAGGCTCTGGAGGAGTTTATCTATGAGGAGAGGGACAGGCTGATCCATACCGATAACGGTATCTTCAATGTCTATGTAGCGGGGGAAGACTTTATGATAATCCCCGGCTTTGATCCGTCGCCCGACTATGTGCTGCAGGACCGCATCTGGTATTCCGGAGCGCTCAAAAACAACGGGAAGGCCTATGTCACGCCTCCCTATCAGGATGCCATCACGCAGAATATCTGTTATTCTGCCACGGTAAAGGTAGGTGATGAAAACACCGTCCTCGGGGTGGATTATGTGATGGACAATATAAAGAACCATATCACCCATCTGTATGAGGCGGGGACGCATAATGCGGTCATAGTGACAGGCGAGGGGATCATCGCAGGCTGTGCTGACGATACACTGATCGGAGAGAAGCTTGTAACGGCGCTACCGGATTATGCCGGTGTCTGGTCTCTTTCCAAAAGCAGCAGCGGCGTGGCGACGGCAAGGATAAGATCCGGACTTTTAAACGAATATCTTTTTGCCACTAGATCCGGAACCGGCTGGTATCTCATCGTCAGTGAAAGTGAATGGGATCTTTACAGGGATTCCTATATCCAGCTCTTCATAACCATAATCCTTTCTTTCGCGCTGTTCGGTATAGTCATAATCCTTTATGTTTTTGCCTTGAACAGTCAGAAGAAGACGGAGGAGGCGCTCCGCAGCAAGGAGGAATTTCTTAACCGGATCACCGGAGATCTGAGAGAGCCTCTTTCCACTATCATGCATGTATCCGACAGGGACTATGCTTCCCAGATCGAGGACTACGGCTCGGAGCTTTCAAGGATACACAGGGCCGGGGCAGATCTGTCGGAGATGATAGACAAGATCCTGTCCTTTTCCAGTATAGTACGTACCGAAAGCAAAAAGGATACCGACATCAGTCACGCCGAAAAGGGCGCGATGAACAGAAGATTCAGGACACTTATTACACTCCTGATGATCTTTGTCATGCTCGTCAGTCTTTACGTCAATATTTATGCCACCACAAGATGGGGCAACCAGATGATGCACAGCAAGGCGGACGAATACGAGTACAGGCTTTCGGAATGGATCGATACTCAAAAGAGCATTCTCGACATGTTTGTGAGCATAATCTCGACCCACCCGGAAATGCTTGATGACTATGATGGGACCATAGACTACCTTAACCGTATAACGGCCCAGTATCCGGAGATCTCCGTTACCTACTTGTCAAATCCGGATCTTGAACCCAGCGTATATATGAATAACGGATGGAAGCCCGAGCCCGGGTGGCGCGTGGAGGAGAGACCCTGGTATAAGGATACGACGGCCTCCGCAGAGGGCTGGAGCATTTCCGCGCCTTATTATGATGACCAGACGGGCGGCTACTGCATTACGATCTCGGAGACGGTTTATGATGCGCGCAACGGGACTTTCCTCGGATGCTTCGGGATTGATTTTTATATGGACAAGCTGGTAGGTATCCTGGGAGACAGCTATTCCGATGAGGGATATGCCTTCCTTGTGGATACGGAGGGAGACATTATAAACCACCCCTACGGCATTTTCCAGATGTCGGGGGATGCCAAAACGAACATAGCGGATCTGCCCTACGGCAAAGCGAAGCCTGACGGGGAGAGTATAAAGCTTTTCAGGGATTATGACGGTGTTTTCCGTATCATGACGGCGAATTATAACGAGGTATCGAAATTCACCGTTTTCGTTGTCTCGGATGTCAGACTGATCTACGGAAGGGTTGCGGTCTACGGCTTGATATGTATAGCAGCTTTCCTTTTCTGCATCATCATGGTATACCGCCTGCTTTCGAGTCTGATACGCTGGCAGGATGAGACCAACCAGCAGATGAGGGATGCCGCGGATGCCGCCATGGCTGCCGGAAAGGCAAAGAGCCAGTTCCTCGCGCAGATGTCCCATGAAATAAGAACTCCGATAAATGCGGTCCTCGGAATGAATGAGATGATACTGAGGGAATCAGATGATGCGGATATCCTCGAGTACTCCGGAAATATCAAGAGTGCGGGAAAGACACTGCTGTCCATCATCAACAGCATATTGGATTTTTCGAAGATCGAGGACGGGAAGATGGAGATCACTCCGGTAAAATACGATACCGCTCCCTTTATCAGCAATCTTGAAAATTCCATAAGTGAGCGTGCGAATGCCAAGGCACTGGATTTCATCATCGATGTGGATGAGAGCCTTCCGTCGGCTCTTTTCGGAGACGATGTAAGGCTGGGGCAGGTCATCGTGAACCTGCTCACAAACGCCGTCAAATATACGGAGAAGGGCAGTGTGACCCTCAGCATCCAAAACGGAGGCATCGAGGGGGATGATATAACGATCTCGGTTTCGGTGAGCGATACCGGGATAGGGATACGTGAAGAGGACAGGGAGAGACTCTTCGAGTCCTTCGAGAGGCTGGATGAAAAGAGAAACAGAAATATCGAGGGGACCGGACTCGGAATGTCCATAGTCACAAAACTCCTTGCAATGATGGACAGCGAGCTTAAGGTCGAGAGTGTCTACGGAGAGGGCTCGGTATTCTCATTTGATCTGAAGCAGGGCATAGAGGATCCCAAGCCTCTGGGGAATTACAGGGAACGCATGGGTACGGGGAGAGAAGAAGGAGTGTATAAGACCGTCTTTCATGCTCCCGATGCCAGGGTCCTCGTTGTCGATGATAACCAGATGAACCTTAAGGTAGCCAAGAATCTGCTCAAGCTTAACGGGATAGAGGCTGATCTTGCACTTTCCGGCTATGAGGCGATCGATATGGCCGGCAAAAAGAAATACGATCTTATTTTCCTTGATCATATGATGCCGCGGATGGACGGGATAGAGACACTCAATAAAATGCGGAGTGAGGGAGTTACAGACGAAAGCACAAAGGTGATCGCCCTTACCGCGAATGCGGTAGTAGGCTCAAGGGAGCTGTATATGGAGGCGGGCTTTGATGATTATCTTACAAAGCCCATAGATGTAGAGCAGCTGGACCGTATGCTGGCAAGACATCTGCCTGAGCGTATGCGGGAAGGCTCCCGATCCGCTAAAGAGATCCCTGTATGGGAGAGTGACAAGGATACCGGAAAGGTAATGCCCTGTACGGATGAAATGCTTCAAAAGCTTGAAGAGGCAGGGATCTCTACAAAAACAGGCCTTGCATACTGTGCCAATGACAGGGAGATATATGCCGAGGTGCTAGAGGAATATGCCAAGGACCACGGGGAAAAGAGCAGGCTTCTGGCTCAGTACTATGAGGAGCAAAGCTGGGATGAATACAGGATAATAATCCACTCACTGAAAAGCTCATCAAAAACGATAGGCGGCGAAAAGGCTTCGGCGCTGGCAAAGGAGCTGGAAGATGCTTCGGGGAAAAAGGATACAGAGTTCATCACGGAGCACCATGATGAATTCATGAAGCTTTACGATGATCTCGTAAATACAATAAAACCCCTATACAGAACAACGGATTGAATGTATAATTCATATCAACCGATGAGATGTAAGGCGATTCTTTCTAAACAAACAACAAGGAGGTCGGTACATGATTTATTCAACAGAAGTAAAGGCAATGTGTCCGGTACATCAGGGCGTACATCACGGTGCGGCGCCCATACCGGAGGAGGCAAAATGGGTTAAAGCCAAAGAGGTAAAGGACATTTCCGGCTATACCCACGGTATCGGATGGTGCGCACCCCAGCAGGGATGCTGCAAGCTGTCGCTTAATGTAAAGGACGGTATCATCCAGGAGGCTCTCGTAGAAACTCTCGGCTGCTCCGGCATGACCCATTCCGCAGCCATGGCATCGGAGATCCTTCCCGGACTTACCATACTTGAGGCATTAAATACTGACCTCGTGTGTGATGCCATAAATACCGCAATGAGAGAGCTTTTCCTGCAGATAGTTTACGGACGTACACAGAGCGCGTTCTCTGAGGACGGTCTGCAGATCGGAGCCGGACTTGAGGATCTCGGCAAAGGAACAAGGACTATGGTCGGTACGACATACGGCACGCTGGAGAAGGGCCCCCGTTATCTTGAGCTTACAGAGGGCTATATCACTGAGCTTGCCCTTGATGACAACGACGAGATCATAGGCTATAAATACATCAACTTCGGCAAGATGATGGACTTCATCAAGGCAGGAGATGATGCTGTAACTGCAGTTGAAAAGGCTTCCGGACAGTACGGACGCGTGGCGGATGCGGTCAGGATGATCGATCCCCGTAAAGAGTGATCAGGGGAGGATAAAAAAATGGCAAAATTTGAGTCTTATGAGAGAAGAGAAAAGCAGATCCTCGCCAAGCTTGCTGAGTACGGCATAGGATCCATAGATGAGGCGGAGAAGATAACCAAGGACGCAGGACTTGACGTATATCACATGGTGGAGAATATCCAGCCTATCTGCTTTGAGAACGCAAAGTGGGCATATACGGTAGGAGCTGCGATCGCGATAAAGAAGAACTGCCGCAAGGCATCCGAGGCAGCAGCAGCCATAGGAGAGGGGCTTCAGGCATTCTGCATCCCCGGCTCCGTAGCTGACAGACGTAAGGTGGGCTTAGGCCACGGAAACCTCGGCAAGATGCTCCTTGAAGAGGATACCGAGTGCTTTGCATTCCTT
>CACZRA010000358.1 GCA_902783395.1 uncultured Lachnospiraceae bacterium | reverse complement strand
GGAAAAGACTGCATCCACACGCATCATCACGGATGCCGTGGTATCCCTTTATGAGCGCATCACGGACAGGACGCTTATGATAAGGCGCGTGGTAATCTGCGCCTGCAATATAACCTCCCGCTCCCTTCTGACTCAGGAGGAATATGAACAGCTTGACCTCTTCACCGATTATGAGGAGCGCGAGCGGCAGAGACGGGCAGAAAAGGAAATGGTGCAGAAAGAAACCGACATCCAGCTTGCCACGCTTGAAATAAAGCGCAGATACGGAAAAAATGCACTTCTCAAGGGCACAAACTTCCTGAAGGGTGCTACGGCAAGGGAAAGGAACAGACAGGTAGGAGGACACAGGGCATGAATGATTACAGCAAGATAATTGACCACCCGCATTACAGATCAAGGAAAAGAAAGCCTATGTCCCTGATGCAGAGGGCAGCTCAATTTTCACCGTTCGCCGCACTCTCCGGCTATGACAAAGCCGTGAATGAAACAGTGCGTTTGACCGAGTCCAAAAGACTGCTTGATGATGATGCCAGAAATGATATAGACCGCACCCTGCGCTTTGCGTTGCTTTCCCATAAGCCGGTCAACATCACTTATTACATACCCGATCCATCAAAACCCGGCGGCTCCTATATTACCTTTACAGGCTGCATACATCAGGTGGATATGCTGGAAGACGTGGTTATAATGGATGACGGCTCTGCTATACTGATGTACAATATCACAGATATATCCTTGCAGGAATAAAGCCAGAATACAAAAGGATACCGGAAAACGTATGTGTACCAGATACTTCATGGACAGGGACGAGACTGTCATATCCTCTATAATAGATACCGCGCTTACTACTAAGCTGGCGCGGAAGTTTCAGATCGATCTCTCCAAGCCGATGGTCACATCGGGCGAAGTGCACCCCACTGATGTCGCTCCCGTACTCGCACCAAACAGCCGAGGGGAAAGGGCTGTTTATCCAATGAAATGGGGCTTTACTATCACGGTGGAGGGAAAGCAGAAGCCCGTTGTGAACGTCCGCATTGAAACCGCTTCTGCCAAGCCTTTATTCAGCGACGCATGGGCAAAGCATCGCTGCGTTGTGCCCGCTTCGTGGTATTTTGAGTGGGAGCACCCCAAAGATGGTTCCGGCGGATCAAAAAAAGGCGATAAATACGTGATCCAGCCAAAGGGTAAATCCATCACATGGCTCTGCGGACTCTATCGGATGGAAAATGGCTATCCCGTCTTTGCTGTCATTACAAAGCCCCCCACAGAAGAGCTGTCGCGGATACACGACAGGATGCCGCTTATGCTCCCGGAGGACAAAATAGATGACTGGATAAGCCCCGATAACGATCCTGACGCACTCATCGAATATGCTCTTACGGATATGATAGCCGAGAAAGCACCCGAATAAAACGGAGCATGGCAACATTGTTTCAAAAAATACAGAGCTAGCGTCATTGATAGTGTCCAGAGAGTACATCGCCTGTTTGTTGACTGTCCGATGAAGATCCGGAAGATTGCTGACATGGGATACCTTGGCATTAAAATAGTTACTGGCCAAATCCCGAATCTTATCTATAAGGCTCCGTGCCTGTCTGGTAGAAATCGATTTCGAGAATAACACGCTGTCAATGAGTATACGAAGCTCCGCGTCATCAAACTCTCGTTCCAGCAGACGATACCCTTTATCCATGGAAATGTCATAGCCAAGTTCCTTGAGGTAAAGGATGTTATTTTTTACAGAGCGGCGGTCACACTCCATCCCATAGTTTTTATCAAGCAGTCTGATAATCTCCTGCTGCGTAAGGCTATGTTTCTCATCTGAATATTTCCTGAGGATCTCCAGAATAGTAAATCGGTTTACCCTCATCATCCTTTATAAAATTTACTTTTAGTACATGTGATCGAGCAGGCGCAGGTCGTTTGTATAGTACCGTTGCAGATTCCAATCGGGATGCTGCTTTGAGTAATATATATCCCATCCAGACAGTCGTACGAATAGGAACACTGAGGATTATTAAGAATATGCTCCTCAAAAAAAATCTCATCCTCAAAATCCCAGCAATAGTCATCATGAAATACAAACCG
>CACZRA010000357.1 GCA_902783395.1 uncultured Lachnospiraceae bacterium | reverse complement strand
TCTATCACGTCCTCGTAAAACCGGTCTCCCAGATATTTTGTGACCTTATCATCAATGTCTATCTCCCCGTCAGTCACGAGCTTCTGAATCGCGTAGTTTACCCCGAACATCTTGGTAATAGAGGCAAGGTCATATAAGGTATCCGTTGTGACCTCCGGGCTGTCCTCCTTCCTTGTTCCGTCGGGATTATAGGAATTTACCCTTCCCCATGCATTTTCATAGACGATCTTTCCGTCCCTCATGATACAAAGCTGTGCGCTCGGAAAACCGTTTTCCACGTCTCTTTCTATTATGTCTTCTATAAGAGAAATGCATTCTTCATGGATACCGGCTTCCGACAGGGACATAGTCTCAGCCGCCTTTTCTTCGACAGGCGGTACCGGCTCCTCTTCCTCCTCCGGAAGCTCCCCGGAAACGGTCAGGATCTGCATAACGCTGACATCATCCCGGACTTCGGACAAGGTACTTCCGGCATTTCCGGTACTCCCGGCACTCCCGACACTCTCCTCAGCTGCCGCGGACCGGGCAGATATGGTAAAGGCCCTCCCTGATGCTCTGGAGCAGCCCGACAGGAGCAGGCTGCTGTGAACCAGAAAAAGCAGGATGCCCAATAATCTGCCTCTATGCAAAAATAACGGCGACAATTTTTTCATCTGCATAAAAATTCCCCGGCAAGGTCTGACCCGCCGGGGTATATACTAACGCTGTCGGTTATTATTTCTTCTTGTTGACAAGATCCTTAAGTGCCTTGCCGGCCTTAAACTTAGGAGCCTTCGATGCTGCGATCTTGATCTCCTTTCCTGTCTGGGGATTCCTGCCGGTCCTTGCAGCCCTCTTGGCAACTTCAAATGTTCCGAATCCAACGAGCTGAACCTTATCCCCCTTCTTAAGGGTCTTTCCGACTACATCGGTAAATGCATTAAGGGCGGCCTCCGCGTCCTTTTTGGAAAGATCAGCCTTTTTTGCGATTGTTTCAATAAGTTCCGCTTTGTTCATATTTCCTCTCCTTAAAAAGAATCTACAACGACTATAACCTATAGTATGCCATATTTAAGGCATCTCGTCCATTATGTGTTTAAAAAAATGCAGTGTTTTCCGCGATATTTTTAATTAATTATCCCCTTTATCACTTCCGAAGCTATCATAAGCCCGGCTGCGGACGGCACCCAGGCAGTGCTGCCGGGCGGGATCTTCCTGCCTCCGTCCCCTTCCGTATCAGGCCTCAACGGCTTTTCTTCGGAATAAACCACCCTGAGACTTTCTATCCCGCGTTTTTTCAGCTCCCTGCGCATGACTCTGGCTAAGGGACAGTTTCTGGTCTCATATATATCCGCTGCCCGGAATCCGCCGGGATCGAGCTTATTTCCGGCACCCATCGCGCTTATCACGGGGATCCCCGCATTTTCCGCCTTTGAGATAAGCTCGAGCTTTGCCGTGACTGTATCCACTGCATCAACGATATAGTCATAGTCCTCAAAATGAAAGGATCCGGAATTCTCCGGCAGAAAAAAGCATCTGTGTATCCGGATGTCAGCCTCGGGATTGATATCAAGCATACGCTCCTTCATGACATCCACCTTATATCTTCCGATGGTGCTCCTGAGGGCTATGATCTGGCGGTTCAGATTGGTCAGGGAGACCTTGTCGCTGTCCGTAAGATCAAAGTTTCCGACACCGCTCCTCACCAGAGCCTCGCAAACATAGCCTCCTACGCCGCCAATACCGAATACCGCGACCCTGGCCCTTCCGAGTTTTTCCAGAGCCTCGTCTCCGAGCAGCAGTCTTGTTCTCGCAAACTGATCATTTTCCATCTGTACTCCGATATGCCGCATTCCCTGTATCTTCCTTCAGGAGAGCTCCCGCAGGCTCTCTCCGGTACTGTTTTCAGATATAGTAAGCGACAATACAGCATTTTTCAACCTCTGCCGCAGCTTGCATGATTAATCTGATCCGATGTAAAATATCAAACATGTTGGCAAAGTTTCTTATATTCTGTTTAATATGGCTCCTGCTCACTGCTTTCGGAACCTTTATGGGTTACGGACTCTATCCCGATGTCCCTTTATTTACTATCGGAGTTGCAGCCTGCCTTATTTCATGGATCATAGCCATAATATTTACTGTTCTGAGATCAGTTACCAAGGATGAAATAAACACCCAGAAGCTCGAATCCGGAGATCCGGATTACTCGGCATATCCCGGAGATGTCGCGAACCATGCCATCGGAAACGAGGATTTCGGCGGAAAGCTTTATTTCTTCCCGGAAAGCCTGGTCTTTCATCCCCTTCCCAAGGACGATATACAGCTCAGGGACTGGACGATCCGTTACAAGGATATCAAGAATGTAAGACAGGGACCCGCCATAAACAAGATAATAATCGAGTCAAAAGACGGAATAGCCGATGTTTTCGCGGTCCATAATAAAGACAAGTGGATAAGCCGGATCAAAGCAAAGGCCGGACTGGACAAAAAAACGCCTGCCGAATAGACAGGCGGTTTCTTAT
>CACZRA010000356.1 GCA_902783395.1 uncultured Lachnospiraceae bacterium | reverse complement strand
GAGGATTTCTTTCTCCAGGGCGTGCTGGACGGGAAAAAAGTCGTATGTCCCGAAGATCTTCCAAAATATCTGGAAGGTTTTACAAGGGAAAATGTCCTGCGTGAAATCCAGGAGAACGGCGCTTTCAAGCTGCATTACCGTCTGATGCTTAAAAGAGGCCCGCATCCTGTCACGCTGAAGATCGTAGCCTTCAATGAAGGCAGGGAAGAGCAGCTGTTAGCCAGCGTCAGGGCATGGCAGATCAGAAAATAGCAGCATCGTGCCTCCTTCCGATAAGGAAAAAGGGGCATTTATAATCGAATCACAAACGGCAGGGAGGAACCGGTCATGAAAAAACACAAAAAGCCGCTGAACCGCAGTATAACCATCGGATGCGTCCTCTTCATCATTGTTCTCTGTATACTTTTGAGCCTGGCCAATCCAGTGCTCTATCAAAACTATGTATTTCAGGATTACAGGGATTACATCAGCGACCTGCTGCTCTATACGCTCGATCATATCGACGGGGATGACCTTAAGGTCTGCATCGAAACAGGCAGGGAAAGTGAAAAGTACAAGGAATCCCTGCTTTTCATGGATGATCTGATGGATCATGTGGATGACATTCACTATTTATATTCCGTTCTGCCGTTAAACACCGATGAAACAGGCAATGTCATGTCCGTCCTTTCCGCGGAGAGGTATTATGACAGGTATGTAGATACCGAGGGGAATCTGTACCTTGGCTGGATCTCCGATGACGAATTCGATACCGAAACCGTCGCAAAATTCTTTGACATCATGAAGAGTGATGAAATCGTATATTTTCAGGAGACTACGGAATGGGGTACTGACTACACGGGAGCCATTCCGATCAGGGACTCTCAGGGAAATGCGGTCGCGGTTCTCGCGATCGACATAGACATTTCCTTCTTAAGCGGGATGATCCGCGAGTATGCGATCGTCAACAGCCTGATCGTTGTGGTCGCAGGTATCGTCTTTATTTCCATTTTCCTGCTTTGGTCAAAAAGGAATATCACAGCACCGATACGCAGCCTCGAAGAGAGCGCGGTAGGCTTTGTGGATCACAGCCACGGCCAGAGAAGCGTGGAAGCTCTCAGCTTTGACGCTCCTGAGATAAGGAATGACAATGAGATCAAATCCCTGTCAGATGCCATTGTCATGATGACCGAGGACATGCGCGACTACGTCACGGATATCATATCCGCCGAGAAAAAAGCAGAGAATATGCAGCAGCTCGCAAACCGCGATGC
This sequence comes from uncultured Lachnospiraceae bacterium, assembly GCA_902783395.1. Taxonomy (GTDB): domain Bacteria; phylum Bacillota; class Clostridia; order Lachnospirales; family Lachnospiraceae; genus NK4A144. Next base: position 3,200 of record CACZRA010000356.1, on the reverse strand, counting down.
CCTGACAGGGATCAGGAACAAAACGGCTTATGACGGCGAGATCGAGCGGGTGAGGGAGAGCATTCAGGCAGGGGATACGGAGCTCGGTCTGGCGATGATCGACCTCAATTTCCTGAAGAAACTCAACGATACCTATGGCCATGACAAGGGAAATATCGCGATCAAAAAACTGTGCCGTCTCGTCTGCGTGACCTTCAGCCATTCTCCGGTATTCCGGATCGGCGGAGACGAGTTCGTGGTCATATTAAGAGGAAGCGATTACGAGCATTATGACGAGCTGGCGGATGCCTTCAATAAAGAACTGGAAGCCATGTCGTCCGATACGTCACTGGATCCCTGGGAAAAGGTATCGGCAGCAATCGGGGCCGCATTCTATGATCCGGCCGTCGATGAAGATATCGACAGCCTCTTAAGACGCGCGGATGCGGTCATGTATGAGCGCAAGAAGGAAATGAAAGCAACCCGCGAGGATTAATATCGGTCATCAGTTCAGGTCCACGGGATCCCCCATTATCTGATACGGCTTCAGAGGTTGTCCGACGGCAGGCTTCTGAAAAAAATACAAAACCACCCCAATATAAAGATAAGAGTCGGTGACTTTGCCGATCATTCAAAATTCTATGTCTTTGACCGCAGCATTCTCATTTTCGGCGGCGTAAACATTGAAGACAGACACTTCCTTCACGACCGCAGGAGACGGAACCGGCGTGATCTCTATCAATCAATATATGATTTGGACGCCAAAAGTACCGGATCACTTAAAGACAACACGGTTCCTGCCCTGCTCCTTACCCTCATACATCGCCTTGTCAACCCTGATGACCGCCGCATCGGCATTTTCCCCGGGCCGGATCTTTGTGACGCCGAGGCTCGCGGTGACATGCCCGGGGCCTTCAAAATCAAGGGAAGCAATCGTCTCCCTTATTTTTTCCGCAAGAGCGGGCACCTCCGATTCATCTGAGGAGCGCACCATGATCATGAACTCCTCCCCGCCCCATCGGCCGGAAACATCCCCTTCATTCAAAAGTCCATATTCGTTTTTCAGCACTCCGGCAGCAGCTATAAGAACCTCATCGCCGGTCTTGTGGCCGTAAACATCATTTACCTGCTTGAAATGATCCAGGTCAAGCATTATGAGATAAATATCATCATCCCTGTCCTCTTCGATCCCGGAAATAATTCTTCGCTGGATCTCCCGGCGGTTATACAGGCCGGTAAGGCCGTCCGTAAGTGCCATCCTGCTCAGCTGGCCGTTCAGCTCCTCCAGTTCCTCCGTCGTGGCTTTGATAAAGGTAGCCATCCGGTTGATTATGGATACCCTGCCCCGGAACCCTTTATGGGGGGTCCCTATCCGGCGTTTTTCGATAAGCTTAGGCTCGCCCTCCCTCATTGCAGCAATGACCTGTGTCACGTTATGCTGGTTGAGGTACTTTCCGGTACGGAGGAATTCACCGGAAGTGTAGAAGCCGGAAGTAGGTGCCACCTCCTGATAGGACAGCGTCTCCTTCCCCGCTTCATTGTCGCCCCAGAAGGTACGCCTTCCTGCGCAGGAGAATACAAAAATGCAGTCAGGCACAAAGGGCAGCAGCCGGCTGGCTTCGTCCTGGGTGGCATCAAGTATGGTCCAGGGATCTCCGTAGGCAATGCGTGCTTCCACGCCCGAATTCATGTCAGAAGTCATTACGAGCGAGCCATCCGGGTTGCTGGTCACCGGAGCGCGCATGATATCGATCCCATGATAATGATAGAAGAAAGGAAACTCCAGGGTGTTCAGGAAGAAATCCTCATTGTTTTCAATATGCAGGTATTTATAATAAGTCTCATATGCCGGCTTATGGTTTAATTCCTTCAGTATGTTGCCGTCAGCCGATGTCACATGCAGATACGAACCGAGCGGTTTCCAGCCCGTGATAAAGGATACTTCCAGATGCATATCCTCTCCTCCTAAAAGAAGGAAAACGACGCCATGCTCCATATAGCCGCCCGTGCTCGAGAACACACAGGTTTCGACCCCGTTAATATCGTCACACAGCGCCCCGCCGCCGAAAATCTCCACTCCCTCTCTGATCTCCGACAGACCGTCGCAGAGATCTGTCATGGATATCCCCCTTATGGTGGTAAGCATTTCTATGCCTTTGACCCAGCTCCTGTCCTCTACCTCCCGGATCAGGCTTTCCGCGACCTCTTTCAGGTTTCCGGGAGTCAGGGCATACTGCAGCGCCTCTACCCTGGTCGTGGCATATTCAAAGAAAGTACAGCTGATCACGATCTCGGCATCCGTGAAATCTCCGTTCATTATGCTGCCGAATGCAGAGCAGCCGGCAAAAAGCGCCCGCGGAAGTACCGACCGGATCTTCGAGCAGAGAAAGTCTATCATTTTTTCATCCCTTTTCCCTGTGAAAATATGAAAGAGTATCGTGGAATAAACCCGGCTGTCCCGCCATTGGCTTATCTTCCTCAGATCCTCGTCAAATGCCTCTTCGTCCTTGTAAATAAACTGTATCTGTTTCATATGTGTTCTCCTTCGCCGGTCATGTCAGTATTCAGCTTTTATGCTGCCCCTTTAACACCGCCCAATGAAAAGGTCATCACCTGTAATAATGTTCATCACTTCATCCAAATGTGCATTTCGCTTCAGCCCCTCTGCCGCAATGATTACAAGGTGCAGTGACTTATGCGTTCCGGTTTCATTGCGAAACACAGCAAGCTTTTTGGCAAGCTGCTTTTCATAGCCTCCATCGACCACAAACTCAGCATCCGGATATTTCATTTCGCATACATTTATCACGTCATCCCTTCTGTCAATAAGCAGATCTATATGAACGCCGGACGTTGCCTTCTTGCTTCTCCATGAATACTCCATGCTGCTGATGCCGGATATTCCAAGCGATGACTTTATCTGCGGCAAATGATTGAGACAGAGGATCTCAAATGCATTCCCGCGCCATGCATAATACCCGGGTGTGCCTATATACGATGACCAGTCCGGCACTTTCCTGTCTTCTAAAAAATTCCGTCCAAAAAGGATGAACGGATCGATGAGCTGGTAAATATATCCCTGCTTGTTCAAAGTATAATCTTTATATTTTCTGAGAAAGCGGCATTCCTCCAATTCTTTAAGGGCTTTGGTCAAAGTGTTGCCCTGTACCATGTTTTTTTCTTTTAGAAGATCCCCCCTCGTCATACCGGATTTTCTTTTT
>CACZRA010000355.1 GCA_902783395.1 uncultured Lachnospiraceae bacterium | reverse complement strand
TTCCACATCCTGCTTTACTGTCACTGTGCAGGTCGTTGATTTCCCCGATCCATCCAGTGCCTTGCAGGTAATGACGGCTTTTCCTTTTGCCCTGGGATATACCTTCGCCGACAGACCGTTTCCTATGCCTTCGATCTCCGCGATCTTTTTGTCGGACGTGCTCCAGCTGAAGGAATATCCGTCAAGATTGTCACTATTCTTCACCCCGCTCTGCATGAGCGTGGTACCGTTTGTATCACTTATATACCCAAGCTGTATAGTCTTTAAGTACTCGGCTTTACTGCTGTAGTGCAGGCTGTCCGTGGGATGGAGCATGGCCATTTCCTTTATGGGGAACATTTTGTCATCTGCCGAGTTGACTATGCTGATATCTGCAGTATCAGTGCAGTTGCCGTCAGCCGTGATGCACTCCACGGTGAGCACGCCTCTCTGCTTGGGATCCGTCGTAAGTGTTCCCTTTGACGGATCTATTGCGGCCTTTGAAAGATCGCCATCTCTGTATGACTTTATCCTCCAGGTTACCTGCTGTGTGTAATTTGCCGGCTCAACCTTCGCCGTAAGCGTCACTGATTTTCCCGCGATGAGCTGACTGGGCGCGTTCTTTATCGCTACGGAATTTGAAGACAATACTGATTTTGCCTTATATGCCGGATCTACCGTGAAGACCATAGTGGTGGTCTTGCCGAGCACTCCCATTCCGGAGATGCATGCCGCCTTTACCGTCACCGTTTTCTTTTCGGTGATACCTCCGTCAAAAAGATCATTGAGAAGGATCGGCCCTGTATACTCCTTCCCCTCCGTGACGACTCCGTCGCTTATCGCCGGCGCCTTGCCGTTTACCGTATAGACAAGCATCTGCCTGTCCCTGTTTCCCGTTTCGGGCGTTGCCTCCTGATAAGTGCCGTTTCCGTTAAATTCAGCTCTTTCTATGGAAAGGACAGCGTCAGTGGATACCGTCCCCGACACAGTCAGGCTTTTTGCATCCATGACCTTACCGACGACCTTGTTATCCCTGTCCGGTCCTCCAGTAAGGGTTATGACCGGAGCCGTCTTATCCGCGCCGAACATCTTTGCGGCATTGACCACCCCGTTATCGCTGCGGCCTGCCTTTATCACGCGCTCCATTGTATCGGGATCGATATGTCCCAGAGCACTCATGTACAGAGCGCATACACCGGAGACAACGGCTGCAGCCTGTCCCGTACCGTCCATGCTCTTATATCCGCCTCCGTTAACGGCTGAGTAGATGTCGGCTCCCGGAGCCAGCACATCCTCCCAGTTTCCGGTATTTGAAAACGATGCCCTGTTTCCCGTACCGTCCACGGCACCTACTGCTATGACATGATCACAGTATGCCGGATATCTGATGCAGTTGGACTCATCATCACCCATAGCGGCCACGACTGTGACTCCGGCCTTGTAAGCCTTTTCAATGACAAGATTGAAGGTCTGGTTATACTTTGTGAATCCCCATCCGATGTTTATGATGTCGGCCTGACGGTCCGAGCTCTTTTTCCCGCTTTCATTGTAGCCCGACACAAGCATAATGGCCTTGGCGGCATTACCTGCGGTTATGCTCTTCAGCTCTCCGTCCTTCACCTCACCCTTTGTGCCTTCCGCATCGGTGATCACCGCATCTGCTTTATCTGCTGTTTTTACCGAAAGTATCCTTACCCCGGGGGCGATTCCCGCGCCTCCCCTGCCGTTTCCCGCCTTCGCGGCGATGACCGACGCAATATGGGTTCCGTGGCCGTCCGTATCCTCATCTCCCATACCTATGTCATAGGATCCGCTCTTCCCGGAGAGCTCCTCATGCCCCAGCTCCACGCCCGTATCTATCACGGCAACAGTCACCTTATCGCTTCCCGTCGTTACGCCCCAGGCTCCGTAGCTTCCCACGGCATCGTGCATCCACTGATACCCGCTGTCGCTGGGTATGAGACACGGGTCATCAAATCTGTAATCACCGTTTTTGTCCGTTATATCATCCCAGTTCGTTTCCTCAGGCGCCTTCAGCGTATCGGAGGCCCCGAACCGGTCATCGCTGTAATTACCGTATGCAGCCGATCCGCCTGCTTCGTCTGTTTCCGTGACGATAAGATTAAGGTCGACCACAGGGATATCGTTATCCTTATCTGCTCCGAGCTCAACGGCCTCTTCAGCTGACAGAGCGGAACCCTTAAGTGATATGGTTGCCACTCCGTATGCAAAATCAATGAGCTCTCCCCCGTATGCCTTCGCTATCAGCTCCGCCTTTTCCTCGGAATCCGCAAGACAGATGACCTGATCCCTGACATAGTCGACTCCCTCTTCCATGTCTTTAAGGTTTTCCGCTATGTCATTTTCCGCAGCTTCCTCCTTTGCGGCAGCCTCATCGGCAGTCAGCTCATATCCTTCGGGCATTCCCGGTGCCCCGTCCGGAAGCACGCTTTCGGAGACCGCCTGTTCCTCAGACGGCCCCTCAGCCGCCTCCTGAGTTGACATAATCTCTCCGGCGTATGCCGCATGCGGAACCTGTACTGCTATCATTGCTGCAGAAAGCACGGATGCCGCTATTTTAGCCAGTGTTTTCCTTTTCATGAATCTTTTCTCCTCGTCATATAATTAGTGTTTTTACACGGTCTGAACACAATATATTGTATTATGTTACCACACCTTTTTCCATTTTGCACTAAAAAATTGTTTTACATAAAAAATCACCGGCTTCAGAGCCGGTTTCCGTAATCATATTCCGCACACTAAAACAGCCCCGGGCACTTAGTGCCCGGGGCCGTCCCATTATCTTTTATTAAGCCTGATCATGCCTCAGCGGCTTTTTCCTCCTTCTGCGAAGCCTCGATGTATTCGTTCAGATAGTTAACGATATCGTCACCGTCGAGACCGTGCACCATGGCCGCATCCGCCACAGACTCCGCCTGTGATGCGGGACAGCCTATGCATCCCATTCCGCACTCCATCAATGCATACATCGACTGCGGATAAGCCCTCAGGATATCACCGATCAGCATGTCCTTGGTTATTTTTACATTTGCCGTTTCTTCCATGATCACGCCTTCTTTGCCTTCTTCTCACCCTGCTTCTTGAATGCCGCAACAGCCTCAAATACAAGTATGACCGCAAGTACGATCATGGCAGCCGCAAAGATGAGCTGGAACCATACTCCGAACATCGCACGTCCCACAGATGTACCTGCCTCCAGAGCCTTGCCCACGGATACGCCGCCTGCTATATCCTTCACCTGGGCAATAACCTTCATCACAAGACTTGTAAGCGTAGCGCAGAGCATGAATACCATCGGAACATAGAACATCTTATTGTTCTTTCCGACCTCACCGAGCCAGCAGCATACCGCCAGAAGAGCGATACCTGCAAGAAGCTGGTTAGCCGCACCGAAGAGAGCCCAGATCTCATTAAGGCTGTACCCGCCGAATACGCAGCCTATCACGACCATGAAGAGTGTACCCGTAAGCGGATGAGCAAGGAATTTGCGGATACCGTCCGCATCCTTATAGGAATTCTCACCGTCCTTAAGGAAAAGCTCCGAGAACATGAATCTTGAAAGCCTTGTAGCAGAGTCAAGAGAGGTCAGAGCGAATACAGAAACCGCAAGCGTTAAGAGTGCCGCGATGACATTATACTGAGTAGATCCCTCGGGACCGAACATTGTGGCGATACCTGCACCGAAAGCAGCTGAAGGTGAACCGAAGTCACCGTTCGTATATTTCGAGAACACCATTCCGACAGCTATAAGCGAAATAACACCAAGTGCAGACTCGATAAGCATGGAGCCGTAGCCGATAGGCTTTGCATGAGCTTCATTCGCTATCTGCTTTGAAGATGTACCCGTGGAGATAAGTGAATGGAAGCCCGAGCACGCGCCGCAGGCGACAGTGATGAAAAGCGCCGGGAACATGAAGCCCAGCTTCTCGTTCTTAAAGCCGGTAAATGCAGCCAGCTGGAAGGTTGCCGTACCGGTAAATGCCGAATAAAGTATACCGAACACGGCTATAGCCATCATAGCGTAAAGAAGGAATGATGACAGATAGTCACGGGGCTGCAGCATGATCCACACGGGGATCAGTGAAGCGATGGCGATATATGCGCCTATGAATACTATCCATGCAGTCCTTCCCATTGCAAAGCCGAAGTTAAGGCCGAGCACAGTGATGACCACGATACCGATGATACCTATGATGGTAGCAGGCCCCGTCTTCATGCCGGCTCTGTTTGTAAGTATCCCGTAGCATATAGCCAGCAGGATGAAAAGCACTGATATTATCGCCGTTGTCTGATTGTTGGTAGGTCCGGAGACAAAACCGAACTGTCCCGCATCAGGTGCCGTAAAGAAGGTACCTGCAACGACATTAACGAATGAAGCAACGACAAGGATCAAAACCAGAAGCGCGAAGATCGTAAAGAGCTTCTTTGCCCTGTCGCCCATGGAATCCTTGATTATCTCTCCCACAGATTTACCGTCATGTCTGATGGAAGCAAAAAGTGAACCAAAATCCTGAAGTCCGCCGAAGAAGATACCTCCGATGACGCACCACAGGAATACGGGAAGCCATCCGAAGACCGCCGCCTGGATAGGTCCGTTTATAGGACCCGCACCTGCGATGGATGAAAAATGATGTCCCATGAGCACTGCAGGATGAGCCGGAACATAGTCGACCCCGTCTCCTCTCGTATTAGCAGGAGTCGGCTTTGAAGGATCGATCCCCCACTGCTTCGCAAGCCAGCTGCCGTATGTTATGTAGCCGATGACAAGCAGAACAATAGCAGCAAGAATAATGAGTAACGCTGTCATAATAACTCTCCTTTTCCTTAGATATAAAGAATAATATGTATTCCGTAAAAGCGGTCTTTTCCCGGCTGCCCTTACGTTTTTGCAAAGAGCTTCTTCAGGACGTCGCCCTGACGGTTGCTGACGACCTTTCCCGAATAATGCTCATATGCGATCACCCTGACCTCGCTCCATCCCCAGAATGAAAAGCGATAGCTCTTGTAGCGGCGTGTTTTTTTTATCTTCTTTTTAGCCGCGTCATCTATGCTGTTCGCCGTAATGATGAGTATCCCGTCGCTGTTTCTGTGATCAGGTTTCACGCAGGCCCTTGACAGCGTCTCGCTCCAGACCTTGTCCAGAAGCATGTCATAGCCCGCCTCATCAAGCGTTTCCACATCGGCAAAATATGCGGTCTCCATCGAATCCATCTCGGTTATCTTTGCCGACTTTATAAGGAAGTATTCCTCACTGTGGGATCTGAACGTTGCTTCGGCTTTGAAAGGCTCCACCGGTGTCTCACGATTTATATCATAGTACCGCTCATAAGAACCTATGACCTTTTCCAGCACCTCACTCCGCTTTATAACCCTATCCCCTTATATGTCAGCCTGTGGAAGAATAAAAACACCTTCTCCCTTCCGAAGACCACCTCATCATCGAGCTCCAGTATGTAATTGGGAAAAAGCACCCCGCCGGTCTCTGTCCTGACAGGATGATATCCCTTCCTCTGTGCAAGATATCCGGCCTCGGCATCCTTCACGAGTCTTAAGTAGATCTCGGTCACCTCAAGATCCGAATGGTTTGCACCCGCGATCTCGATCACGATATTCCGCCTGCCCGTCTTTTCCATATAGGCAAGCAGCTCCGGCTCGTACCTTACAGTGATATCCTTCATCCGTTCCTGAACAAAAGGCTATTATACACCTTGCATAAATAAAAGTACAATATCCTGCTTCCCTACTTCACAGTCAGCAGATCCGCAACTCCCTTTCTCTTAGGCACCTCCGGCTCCTCAGCGGGAACTCCTATGGGAATAAGAGCGGAGATCTTCTGACCTTCCGGCACTCCCGTCATCTCCGAAACCTTTGCCTCGTCATATACACCCAGGATGACCGTGCCAAGTCCCTTTGCGTAAGCCGCGAGACAGAAGGTCTCTGCCGCTATACCTGCATCGAAGGACTGCCAATGTTCACCCTTTGAAGTGGATTCCGAGCCGTCCCTCTCATATCCGGCTCTCTTGTCTACGGTAAGTATGAGCACAAGAGCCGGAGCCCCCTTGATTATCCCGGTGTTCCACTCGAAGCCCATTACTCCCTCTTCCGCGATCTTATCCTTCAGCGCCTTGTCGGTAATCAGCATATATCTCACCGACTGGCTGTTCTTCCACGAAGGAGAAAACCTTGCGATATCAACTATCTCTTCGATCTGCTCCTTCGTAACCTCAGCATCCGTAAATTTCCTGATACTTCTTCTGTTTCTGATACCCTCGATAAGTTCCATAAGTCTCCTCCTTTGATAAATGTACCACGGCACTCCTCCATTATAGAACATAAACACACGCCGTGCATTCTTTTTATTACGCCCGTTACACCCCGGTTCCGGAAACGAAGAGTCCCTACTTTATGTGTTGTATGACGCAGATATTGAAACCGGATGGCGAAACCATCATGGCAGCCTTCGAAGAACTGGTACTAACGGTCTCATCTCCGTAAAGATTCTTAAATCCTCTTTTCCGGAGCATTTCATAAGCCTCGTCGAAATCATCCACATTCATACGGATCCCAGCCATGTCTCTGTCCTGCCCGCTTTCAGGTTTCAGGATATCGACATAAAAACCATTCTCATCCTTCATACGGATAACGGTATCGTCTCTGTCCGCGATCTCGATCCCCTTCTTTGTGTGCCGCCTTTCAAAGCCAAGCTCTCCGAAGAGGCTTACTGCCTCATCGGGATCCGCGGCAGAAATAAATGAGTTAAACGATGTGATCTTCATTTGATTTCCTCCTTGTGATTGACCGTGATACTCATTAAATGAGCTTACCACGGCCGGTTTTATCCATTTTATCAAAATAACTTATCGAATACCAACAACGTCTGATAAACATATCTGCGTTGATTTCGTCAGGTATTATGTTATTTTCTCAATCCTTATCTGCGAACACAGGCATATCTGTCTATCCATCTGCTGTCTCTCTCCCTTCATACGACATCCGCTTCCCTGCCCCCGTAACTGAGATCAGGTCACCCGGTGCAAGTAATCAAAGCCCCTGCCATAACACAGGCAGGGACTCCGCAGATATTTATTATTATGATTTGCTCTCTATAGTACCCTTGTCATAGTTCCGAGGTGCGAGAACCGGCCATATAGGTATATCCCTTATTGCCCATACATGTCTCCCTTACCCCAGGATGTCACTTTTACCTTGTTATAATGGTCGGAACCTGTCTTATCGTCATATCTCCAGAAAGATGTCTTAAGAATAAGAAAATCATTCTTCTTTCCTGATATCAGTACTTGCGATTTGAACCAGATATCATAATTATTGTTCCACATATTTCCTTTGAGCTCACATACACGGTTTTTTCCGTCTCCTCCCAGCCGCTGGAGATTGTTAGATTCCTGAGGCGCTCCGAACAGCTTTGTGAAATCTCTTACAGCCTGATCTTCAACCTTTGACGCACAGTACGATGACAGGTCTTCTTTATGACCTTCGGCCTCCGTTGTGATATTTCTTACATAGATATACATCTGGTCACCATCATATACATAGAGGGCATCATCATCCGCATCCGCATGATAACCGGCGGGATATTTGATCTGTACCCCTCTCCAGTGTGACTGTATTGCGGTGCGTCCATCTCCGAGATCTTTGTAATAGGGATCTTCCTCAACAGACTCCTCAAGCGCTGCTTCCCAATCATCTTCCGTTTCAGGAGGATCTGACATCTCGCCCTCTAACGGCTGTGCCTCCAGCTGTTCATCACCTTCGGAAACATCTGACAGATCATCATATTCGCAGATGTACCCGTTCTGGCTGTCGCGATTATCGTCATTACTGATATCGTTCCACTGCATATCATACCAGAAATGCGTAAACCATTCGGTACCCTCGGCATTACTGGGTTCCCCTTCGGCCCAGTTGGTATAATTCCACTTCTCGCCAGTTACCCAGCACCAGTCGTTTTTATCGCCGCCGTATGCACCGTCGCTGTATGCTCCGAACCAGGGGCCCCTTTCATTACCATAAATGTTATTGAACAGGCCCTCAAGATATTTCTGTTCATCAGCTGAGGTAACGGTTGCCAGATGGCCGCCGCGTGCGATGCAGGCCTGTCTTGCTTCCTCCCACGTCGTGTTCTCATCTATCAACTGATAGGAATGTCCGTTAAATTCTGCTGTATATCTTTCTCCGGCAACACCTGTCCCGGTTGCAACTGCCGCATCGGATCCGCCCGAATCTGAGGACTCAGTCTCTTCCGAACCACATCCCATCGCCCCGATAACGGAGCCAATGATCAACAGAACGCATATTTTACACAATACATTTTTCTTCATAATCATTCTTCCTTATTATGTGATCAAATCGTCTTGTCATTACCGACTGTATTTCTCTGAACTTCCCTGCTTTTCTTTTCGCTCTGATGTATCCCTGAATATACATAATACTGATTTTCATCGGAAAATCAATATTCGTATTTGACCAGGTCTCGCCAAAGAATTCCTGTTTCCCGTTTTAAGATGCGCATCAAAAATCAGTGAATGTGTTTCAATAGATATGCAGATAATCCATCCAAAACCTTTCCTATGCTGTCATGGAATACTATATCCGCCTTCCCTTCAAGCCTTGTTTTGGATTTATTGATTATAACAAGATATTTCCCGTGATACATATGGGCTAGCTGCGCGGCAGAGCCTACTTCAAGGTAAGTGCCGCCTATGATAAGGCAGCATCTCACCATACAGAGTGACTTCCGGGCGTACTGTCTTTCCGCAAGCCGGACAGTGTGGTATCACTTCTTTGCTGTCAAAGATGAAGTTTTGATCATATTCCTTCCGGCCTGTATCTGGAAAACCTTTTCTCAGTTTTATGATATAGCCCGTCCTTGCTGCGAAAATCGGGGATACCGCTTTCCGTAGATACGCCCGCTCCACCGAGAAATACTATGCTCCCGGAAGAGGCTGTTATTTCGCTGAACCGCTCAATCTTTTCAATAAAGTCCTGTTCTTTGTTCTTCATAGTGATACAGCAAGACCCCGGAACAAATGATGTCCGGGGTCGATAATAAAACCGTTCTGAAATTACTTCTTGTTTACGAGATCCTTCAGAGCCTTGCCAGCCTTGAACTTGGGTGCCTTGCTTGCAGCGATCTTGATAACTTCGCCTGTCTGGGGGTTCTTACCCTTTCTTGCCGCCCTCTTTGCTACCTCGAATGTACCGAAGCCTACGAGCTGGATCTTGTCGCCCTTCTTAAGCTGTGTGCCTACTGTGTCGATGAAAGCCTTAAGAGCCGCATCAGCGTCCTTCTTTGAAAGATCAGCCTTCTTTGCTATGGCATCTACTAATTCTGTCCTGTTCATGTTGATTCCTCTCCTTTTACTGCCCCTTACCGGGGATTTAATTATACTATGCGCGGTATTATCGCATATTTAGGCGGATTTGTAAAAGAGAATCTCCCTATAACGCTGATAATATCCGCACTCTGACCTCTCGGAACCGTCGACTCCGGACTCATATCTGGCTCTGAAAGCCAGTTCTGCACGGCTTCTTATCAGACAATCTAGGTATCTTAACTGCAAATATCCACACAAACAAGGAAAATCCCTGACATATCACAGGCAGGGACTTCGCAGATGTTTATGATTATCATTCGCTCTCTATATATCTATACTCAATGATATGTGCAAAGCTCTATCAATCACTTTTTTCTAAGAAAGGATAATTGCCGCCACATCTCTCATCCCTCGGCAATCTGCAAAAGCAGGG
>CACZRA010000354.1 GCA_902783395.1 uncultured Lachnospiraceae bacterium | reverse complement strand
CGCGTCGCCCGAAGATGTGGTAACAAAGGATGCTCCTCCGTACTCGGTTAAAGGCTTCATATGATCATACAGCAGCTCCTCCTCTTCCTCATCCGTCAGAAGATCCTCTTCATCTATTATATATGCCGCAAAGCCGCTCTCGTTATTTATATACTGCGCATCATATGCAAATGCCGGCTTTATGAAAAGTATCCCTGATAATACCAGGAACACAGGTATTGCAGATAATCTGATAAAAGAATTATGCTCCGACATCTTTGTTCCCTCCTTCCCTGTTGTGAAACTCCGGAATAGGCCGGGTTGTAAGCAGATTATAATGCCTGATCATATCTAACGATGCCAAAGCTGAGGCCGCAAAGGCGGATATGCTCCCTGCATAATATACCCAGTCATGAACCGGTCCCGCCAAGGCTATGACAAAAGCTATGATCTCAGCAGCGAGCGGGATCAGGAAGATCATCTTCATGCTCTTCTCTGAGATCATGGACAAATATTTCCGGGATGTCATAAGAATTACAATACCCACAATACATACCGCAAAACATACTACAAGGGATCGGAATCTGACCGACTCCCCCGCAAGAATAATAAAGAGAACCGCAAGAACTACAAATGCAGAGACAAGCTTCACTACCGTATTGTCTTTTTTCAAGCCGTTCCTGCTTAATCTCTCCTTAGCCTGCTCCAAAGCTTCACCGCTCAAGGCTCCGAGGTCATTGGCATGACTGTCTCTTTCCGCGATAGAAACGATCTCCTGTTTATAGAAATAATGCACTAACAATGCCGCAAGAGAAGATATCATGAGAACCGTTGCCGGAAGTATCAGCACGCTTGCTATACATGAAACGATGAAGAAAATAACGGCCAGGAGAGCCGAGGTTTTAAGAAATCTGCCTACGTCAACCGGAACATCCGCGGAAATCTTTCCCGTCTCGCCGTTTATCACACCGTAAGCCAGCCTGTCTCCCTTTCTCCAAGTAAGAAACCATACGGGGAACAAATTTAAATGACTTCCCGTAAGCCGGCTTCCGAAAAGCTCAGTCCTGGCCTTCGGATCACCGGGCACCTGAACGGTAGCTCCTGCCCTGAATTCTGATTTCACATTCCGTATCACGTGATCCTGTGCCATTATCATGGCCTGTTCTGTGTACACATCCGCATCGACATCGGCTGTATCTGCAAAGAACCCCGCAAGATAAGCCGGATTGAACTCCTGCATGTCTTCCTTGTTGAACGGTGCTATCTGTGCGGATATCTCATCATCAAAGCTTGCCGACGCATCCTGGGGTACCGGGATCGTTGTATTGGCAAGATCCGGATGAGCCGTGTATTCATCGGTATAGTCATAGCTTCCGCTCGTATATTTCTCAACCACCTTCAGCTCGGGACTTTTGTCAAAGCCAACATCCAGTTCCCAATACGGGATATATATTCCTCTGAAATTATCAAGAAATTCAGGTGATGTGAATTCCTTAGGAGCATAGGGCTGTTTTTTTGCATTCAGACTGTATATTTCCTTGCACTGTTCTTTCGATTTTTTGAACGGGATTATGTACCTGGGTCTCTTTTCCCTGCTGAGTCTGCCCTGCAGATTTGCCTCCGTACCGCAGTAGCTGCAGAATGTCACCGCTGTAGTGTCGGTAGCCATTATCTCTGCTCCGCACTGGCTGCAGGTATAGACCGTGGTTTCATAGGTCTCCTCCTCTTCTATCTCTTTAGCGTCTTCATATTCGCTTACAGGATATACGCTGTCACAAAACGGACATTTTAACTGTTGTGTTGCGATATTCAATACAAGATCGCCGCCGCAGCTTCTGCATTTATACATGATTCCCTCTCAGTTCTTTCATATTTTTAAGCTCTAAAACACTATCCATAGCATTTTCCTCAAGGGAGGACTCCTTACCTTATATCATTATAATTTTATCATATCAAATATTAATATTGATTTCAAAAACAAAAAAGCCCGCAATCACGGGCTTTACAGAGAGCAGGCGATGGGAATCGAAGATTGTTATCACCCGCAAAACCGCATAGAAAGGAGGCTTCGGGGCATTGTCTTTTTCTTGGTACGGTTTTGGTACGGTTCACTTCCAATCCTCATACTTTAATCCGCTGCCCCTCTGGAATTTCTTTGGATTTTCAGCAAAAACCATTATACGAAAGTTCCTTACTTTATAAGCTCCTCTATCTCACTTCTCTCAGGCATCACTCTT
>CACZRA010000353.1 GCA_902783395.1 uncultured Lachnospiraceae bacterium | reverse complement strand
TAACTATTTTGAGATAGCGCATACGGTCAAGAGGCTCTATGATATGGCCGGGGGAGATCCCCTGGGGCTTCGTCTCTATAATTTCGCAGATAATCATGATGTGGAAAGGATCTATTCCAGACTTAACAACAAGGCACATTTTGTTCCTCTTCACATCCTGATGTATACCCTGCCGGGGATTCCGTCCGTGTATTACGGCTCGGAATTCGGTATAGAAGGAAAGAAGGGCGGCGGAGATGACTGGGCTATAAGACCCGCTCTGGAGCTTGAAGAATGCTTGGCAGACGGATCCGGGAAACCCCGGTGTGAGCTGGTAAAGGCGCTGGGGACCATACGTCAGGCTGTACCCTGTCTGTCATACGGCGCATACGAACAGAAGCTTCTGACCAACAGGCAGTACTGCTTTACGCGCTGCATGAATGATGCGGCAGCAGCTGTTGCGGTCAATAATGACGATAATCCGGCTGCTGTCGATATCAATGTGCCGGGTGGAAAATACAAGGCCATGCTTTCCGGAAAAGAGATAGACGCATCCGGCGGAAATATTCACTACGAGCTTAAGGCGGCGGACGGAGAGATCTTCGTAAAGACAGGAGGAGATACTGCCGTCCTGCCTGAAATAGAGCCTCTGCCTGCTACCGTGAAAGCGGCGGAGCCTGAGAAAAAGAGCTCAGCGGCTGAGCCTGAAAAAAACAGCTCACCTGCAGTGCCTGAAAATAAGAGCTCAGTGACAGCGCCTGCGGAAAAGCCGGAGCCGGTTAAGGAAGCAGTGAGCGAAACAAAGAAGCGTACCGTAGATGAGAATTCGGTACCGGAGCCGGAAAAAGTAAAGGTTCCGGATAAACCATATGAGGATATGACGGTTGCCGAGCTTCAGGCCGCCATCCTGCAGAAGATGGCAGCCAACGGTCCCGTGACCGACGAAATGAAGCGGTCGGTGTCTGACAATGTATGGCACGACTCGCTTCTAAACTGGGTAAAGAGCTTCAGATGATCCTGATAACGGTGGATGCGCCCGACAACAAATGGTATAGAGAAGAGGTAATATGGAAAAGAAACGGTTTGTTTCACTCAGAGTAAAGATAGTCATCGGTGTCATCGCGATATGCCTCAGCATAAGTGCTCTGGCTGTCCTGTCGATACAGATGATCGCCAAAACGATCATAGACAAGGAATATACAGACAAGGCAGAACAGATATCGGAGGCTGTCGCAAAAACACTGGATCCTGACGAGGTTCTTGAGATCAGGGATACGATCCTGGATGTCTATGACCATACGGATAATATTGTTGTCAGCTCCGAGTGGGGATCCGATGAGTGGAACGAGTATATGTCACTGTATGACGGCATAGAAGAGCTCCCGCTTTTTCAAAAGCTGCAGGATCAGCTGAGGCTGTATCAGGATATTTTCAAGGTTAACTGTATATATCTTATTTATTATAAACCGGGCGTAAAGCATGCGATCTATCTTGTGGACGGGGCATATGATGATGAAAACTGCCCTCCCGGCGTGGTGGATTCCTTTGAAGACGGTATCTGGCCTGATGAAAATGATATTGTGATACCTGCAAGCATTACAAACGAGGATGTGTACGGATGGCTCGTTACAGGCGGCCATGTAGTGAGCCGGGGAGACGATCATGTGGCATTTCTCTGTGTTGATATTTCAATGAATGACATCAAGGCTAAGGAGCGCAACTATGTCATACTGACCGCGGTATCCATGCTCGGCCTGACCATTATCATGCTTCTGATTGCCCTTTGGTATGTCGGCAGACATGTGATAAAACCCGTGATAATGCTTTCCGATACGGCCAAAAACTACTGCTCCGAGAATAATGACGTGATCCATCATGCCTTTGAAAAGCTGCAGATAGAGTCACACGATGAGATAGCCCAGCTCCTTTCTTCCATGAAACAGATGGAACAGGACATGAACTCCAATATAATTGCCCTTGTTGAAACAAAGGTAACGCTAAAGGAAACAGAAGACAAGGCGGAGATGCTGTCCGAGCTTGCAAGAAAGGATGCTCTGACAGGGATACGGAACAAGACCGCATATGACTATGAGGTGAATAAGCTGGAAAATGAACTGGCCGGAGGATTCAGCCAGTTCGGATTAGTGATGATAGATCTTAACTTCTTAAAGAGGATCAATGATACCTACGGACATGAAAAGGGCAATATCGCTATATGCCGGCTCAGCAGTCTGGTCTGCGAGGTTTTTGAGCATTCACCTGTATTCCGCATCGGCGGTGACGAGTTTGTCGTGATACTGAAGAACCGTGATTACTTTAGTGTGGATACTCTGATAGACGAACTAAACAGCAGGCTCGAAGAATATGAAGCCGATGATACGTTAAATCCCTGGGAAAAGATATCCGCGGCGGCCGGCTACGCAAAGTATGATAAAAATACGGATAGGAGCGTGGAGGATGTATTCAAAAAGGCTGATGAGGCAATGTACAGCAAAAAAGAATCAATGAAGGCACAGCGGAAAGAGTGAAGTCATACGGAAAGGAGAAATAAGTTATGGCTGTAAAATGGGGTGTATTGGGAACTGCAGGAATAGCAAGATCGTGTACGATACCCGGCATGAAGGAGGCCGGAAACTGTGAGCTCTATGCCATAGCCGGAAGAGATGCGGCAAAGGCGGAGAATTTTAAGGAAGAATTTGGCTTTTCGAAAGCCTATGAGGGTTATGACAGACTGCTTGAGGATCCGGATGTACAGGCTGTATATATTCCGCTTCCCAACAATCTTCACAAGGAGTGGGTGATAAAGGCAGTCAGGGCCGGCAAGCATGTGCTGTGTGAAAAGCCGCTGGCGCTAAGTGCGGATGATGACAGGGAGATGTTTGAAACGGCAAAGGAAAACGGAGTGCTTCTCATGGAAGCATTTGCGTATCTTCACAGTCCTTATGTGTCAATGCTGAGGAACGAAATACAAAGCGGTTCTATAGGTGAGGTGGATTTCATCGAAACGGATTTTATCACGCAGGGCTATATCGATGACATCCGCATACACAAGGATACGGGCGGCGGAGCGGTTTATGATCTCGGGTGCTACTGCACGACGATGCTGCTTTCACTGGTGGGATCAGAGCCGGAATATGTCATGGGAAATGCCGAGTTCAATGAATCCGGGGTGGATATTTTCTCGTCGGCTCTTATCAAATTCAGGAACGGTACACGCGCATCCTTTACCGCGGGAATGATATTCAAACCGGAGCCTCAGGACAGATGGGACAATCTGTATATCCACGGATCCCGGGGGTATATAGCTTCCAATATAGAATACAACCAGTCAGGAACCCTGAATTATACGGTGTTTTCAGACGGTAAGAGAACCGAAAAGTCATTCGAGGCAAGACAGAATTACGCCATCGAGATCGAGCAGTTCGGACGCTGCATTGAGCACAACGAAGAACCGCATATTTCAGCCGATTTCTCTATAAAGAACGCAAAGCTTCTTGATATGATCCTTGAGAAGATAGGGTATTGAGTTAAGGAAGACAGGAGAATAAGTTTATGAACGGTCCGGCAAAGAAATCCTTAGCGTGGAAGATCGCTGTCACCGCGATCCTTTTGGCGCTGTGTATAGTCAGCCAGTTTTTTAAGAGCCTGAGTGTATATATCACGGGACCCATAGTCAATCTGTGCCTTATTACTGCCGTCATGACCGCAGGCATGCTGTGGGGCGTTGTTTTGGCGGTGATCACGCCGGTCACGGCTTTTATCATAGCTGCTTCGCCGGTCATGTCAGCCGTTCCCGGGATCATACCGCTTATAATGCTGGGGAACGTGACATTGGTCTTTATGGTCAATTTTCTTTTCAAACCTGCCGTTTCGGGAGGCAAGCCTTTGATAAGCGTCCGCTCCGTGGCAGCGGCGGTCCTTTCCTGTCTGGCAAAAGGCTGTGTAATGGGGCTTACCATTGCATTATGGCTTCTCCCGTCGTTTATCCCGCAGGGATCCCCGTTAAGGGAAAAGCTTCCCGTATTCCAGGCGATGTTTTCCGTTACACAGTTTGTTACTGCCCTCATTGCGTTTGTTTATTTCTTTATCATATGGAAGCCTCTGAGCATAGCACTGAAGTCACAGAGTGAT
>CACZRA010000352.1 GCA_902783395.1 uncultured Lachnospiraceae bacterium | reverse complement strand
TGGACGGAGGTCTTTCTGTATTAGTGGAGGACTCAAGGGTATTTATCCCTGCAAGCCTTGTATCTGATTCCTTTGAGAAGGATCTTTCCAAGTATCTTGACCAGGAGATCGAGTTCGTGATCACCGAATTCAATCCCAGGAGACGCAGGATCATAGGCAACAGGAAGATGCTTGTACAGGCCGAGAATGAAGAGAAGCGTAAAGAGCTCTTTGAGAGGATCAGCATCGGAGATGTTGTTGAGGGTGTTGTAAAGAACATCACGGATTTCGGATGCTTTGTGGATCTCGGCGGAGTTGACGGTCTTCTTCATATTTCGGAGATGTCGTGGGGACATATTGATTCTCCGAAGAATGTGTTCAAGGTCGGAGAGCAGGTCAAGGTCATAATAAAGGAAATAAACGGCAGCAAGGTTGCCCTTTCCAGAAAGTTTGAAGATGAGAATCCCTGGAAGGGAGCTGCCGATAAGTATACGGTAGGCAGCACGGTCACCGGCAAGGTCGCAAGAATGACTGATTTCGGTGCTTTCATTGAGCTCGAGCCCGGCATAGATGCGCTGCTTCATGTATCCCAGATCTCAAAGGAGCATATAAGCAAGCCGTCGGATGTGCTTAAGAAGGGTGAGGAGGTTACTGCAAAGATAGTAGACTTCGATGAGGAGAATAAGAAGATCAGCCTTTCAATAAAAGCACTCCTTCCGGATACGGAGAGTGAAGGCAGAAATACCGCCCCCGCCGATGAGGGTGCTCCTGTGGATGAGCCGGAGGAAGCGGCACCTGACACCGGGGCTGCTGAGCCGGAAACGGATGCTTCCGCAGAAGGAAGCCCTTCAGAGGAGTAAGATAAGATATAAAGAAGCCGGAGCTATACAGGCTCCGGCATTTATATAATAATCGTATGATACAGGAGGAGATATGAAGGATACTTATGAGGATTTCAAAGCCGAGATCATGAAGATGACCAAGATCGATCTGAACTCTTATAAAGAAGCACAGATGAAGAGAAGGATCGATTCGCTCATAACAAAGAGGGGGATAAAGGGATATCCGAATTACATCAATGCCCTGAAAACAGATACAGAGGTTTTTGATGAATTTATCAACTACATCACAATAAATGTCTCCGAGTTTTACAGGAATCCGGATCAGTGGGAGCTCATGGACAAGCAGTTCATCCCGGATCTTATCCAGAGATTCGGCAAAAGACTCAAGATCTGGAGTGCGGCATGTTCGACGGGAGATGAGCCGTATTCGCTTGTTATGGCTTTATCAAGGCATATCCCTATTAATCAGATAAAGATCTATGCCACGGATCTTGATAAGACTGTCATGGCCAAAGCAAAGGTCGGACTTTACAACGCGAAGAGCATACAGGGGGTACCTGCCGATTTCAAAAAGAAGTATTTTACCCAGGTAGGTCCTTCCTTCCAGATCTCCGATGAGATCAAGAGCAAGGTTGAGTTCCATGAGCACAACCTGTTAAAGGATCCTTACCAGAAGAATTATGACTTCATAGTCTGCCGAAACGTTCTTATTTACTTCACGGAGGAAGCCAAGAACGAGGTCTTCAAAAAGTTCTCCGAGAGTCTGAAGCTCGGTGGATTGCTCTTTATCGGATCTACGGAGCAGATAATGAACTACAAGGATATAGGACTTAAGAGAGAGAATTCGTTCTATTACAGGAAGGAAAGCTGATCAGATTTCCTTCAGTATCATGTCCATCAAATGACCCGCGTATCTTTTGAAGATATCCGGGTCATTTTTTATTTTGTCGGTAAGTTCAAAATACATCGTCCGGTCTTCATAGGCATACTTGAAGATGGGTGTGACTATCTTGTCCCATTGGGGAAGAAACTGGGATCTTACGCGTACAAAACAGTTTTCAGGGCGTGCCTGCTGCCTGAGCCCGGAATCCATATACACGGACGTTGATTTATGCATGGCCCGGTCCTCAAGCGGGATATAATAATAGTTTTTATGATCCGGATAGAAGTACCTCAGGATGCCTGTGAAAACAGCGACTCTTATCTTGCCCTTCTTTCCGCCCAGCATCAGATAGCAATCCGAGAACCCTGTAGAAACAGGATTAGGTACGGGAGTATCGTAGGTGAACTCTATGATGAGCTCAGTGCGGAGTTTTCCTCTGTAATCCCGGTAATTGTTCTTAACCGCACGTTCGGCTTTTATTGTCCCGTTCCATATGTCAGGATAGGAGAGGAGCGGCAGAAGCCCGACGAGACCTCTTATATCATCGTAGTTATGCTGTAATAGCAGATCAAGACAGTAGTTATTCCTGCTTGATATATAGTTGCCGTACAGAGCTATAAGCTCACGTCCGCTCTTCTTGTCATTTCTGTGTATGCCAATAAAACGCTCCAGGGTCTTCTGTTTCATGTCCGGGAGACCGAGAAGCTTTTTGTACGGCTGTATCCTCTTATAGATATCGATACCGTTTTTTTCGGAAAAAGCCATATCTATGCCGTATTTAAAGGACCGCTTTTCCAAAAACGGAATATCGAATTTGTTTCCGTTAAATGTGACTATAGTATCAAAGGAAGCAAGATATTCCGAGAATTCCTCCAGGATATCCTTTTCCTCCGACGGATCATCGGCAAAGAACTGGCGGATATAGAGCCTTTCTCCCTTCAGGCATGCCGTTCCTATGAGGTACACCTCGGATTTCACCGGTGAAAGACCGGTAGTCTCTATATCAAGAAAAAGCACTGATGATGCCTCTGAGAGATTCTCGACAGGATACTTAATATTCAGGTTTTTTTCGAGATTTTCAAATGTCTGCATTATTTTGACCGCTTCGTTTCTTTGTAATATTATATATTAGACTCTGCGATTTTTAAAATGCAAATTCGGAATTTATTATGTCTATGTTTGATGATCGATCATATAATGAGGGGATTAACGTCGGAAAGAGGATAGCCATAGGCTCCATTCTGGCTTCTCTTGCGGTGCTCGGGATACTCGGTATGACCGTAGCGATGAATAAAAAGCCTCATCATAACAATAATAATACCAATCCCTACGTAAAGGCTGAAGAAGAGCATTCTGAGGAAGCTTCCCGGGATCCCGAAAGAAGGACCTCTGATGAGCTGTCCTTCTGGAACATGTATGATAAGGAAGAGGAAAAAGAGATCGTTGTCTCCGAAAACAAGCCTGTCAGCAAGAACACGGTAAGCGAAAATAAAAAGAAAAAAAAGGAGATCAGTGAAAATAAGCCTGAGCCGTCTGTGTCAGAAAACAAATTCAATATCAGCTCCGCGGGGGAAAAGCCTGAATATGTGTATATAAATGACGCGATACCGAAATCCGATCTGGTACAGGATGATTTTTCATATGTAAGCGGCAACCGGCTGGTGTATTCACAGGGCGGGCGGAATGTATCACATTTCGGTATTGATGTATCCAAGTACAACGGAACGATAAGCTGGAACAAAGTGAAAAAACAGGGTGTGGAATATGCCCTGATCCGTGTCGGCTCAAGAGGATATTCAACCGGAAGTGTGGTCCTGGACGAAAAATTCTCCGAAAATTTAAACGGATGCAAAAATAACGGCATAGATGTCGGAGTATATTTCTTCTCTCAGGCTATAAGCATTGAGGAAGCAGTAGAAGAGGCCAACTATTGTGTCGCGGCTTTAGGCGGACAGGCCATAAGATATCCGATAATATTTGATTCCGAAAAGGTCCTGAATGACAGCTACCGTACCGAGAACCTGTCAAGTACGGAGCTTACGGAGATATTCAAGGCGTTTGCCGGGCAGGTGAAGGCCTTCGGCTATACACCCATGTTTGCCGGGACAAAGGAGCAGCTTGTACGGCATGTGGATCTTGAGAATATGAACGGGTATGACATCTGGCTCATAGATAACGGTGATAAAACAGAATATCCTTACCGTTACAGCATCAGGCAGTATACCGACAAGGGGACTATAGACGGCATAGACGGTAATGTAAACCTCGATATATGTCTGATATCCTATGCCGAGAAGTAGGCGTTATCAGCTCTCGGCCTTGAAGCCGGAAAGATATTCAAGATATTTTGCGGGTAACTCTATGGTCGAATAGATCTTTGCATAGAGCGCATGGGAGAGTCCGTCCGGAATATCAATTACCTCAGTTCTTTTTTTCAATCCGTGCTTCTTTGCCTCATCGAGTGCCTTGTTATAGGCGATTATGGCCATTTCATGAGTCGGGAATGAACCTATATTCCAGTCACCGTTGATATGCATCTTCACATTGAAGACCTCATCCCGGCCTTCCCTGCGCCTGCGTATGTTCTTGACGGGGTTTATAACGTCCACATTTGAATATCTGAGATCTGTCTTATCACCGTTTACAAACCTGTAATCCTTTCCCGGAACAGCAAAGCCGGGAATATCATATCTTGCGAGCACACGCTCCTGAAGTCCGAAATCTGCAACGAAAAGGTGATTACCCCGGCGCTGGATAGTGTGAGAGGAGTAATAAAAAAGATCCTCAAGATCAAACTTGAGCTCCGTGTCCATATCCAGGTGATAGGAAAAATATGTGCGGTGAAGATATACCGGGGTCTTTATATATATATTATTGTCACGGAAATTTGAAAGACAGACGAATTTGTGGAAGGACAGCGGCTTCATACCGTCAGAATATTTATCCGGTGTGAGCTCGGGGGATCTGAGAACAAGACGGGCATTTTCATAAAGCATCGAAGCTGTTTCCATGCTGTCGGAGCTGCCCAGGGAAATATGCTTCCCCTTATAGGTGACGGATGCCCGGTAGTAGGTCGTGCCGTCCCTTTTTTTTGCGGAAAATATGCCTTTCATGACTGTATAATGCGGGTTAATATGCGTCGCTTCCGAATCTTCATAAGATTGTAACAAAAATCATTGTCATAAGCCAGTATTTTATTTCCATATCTGT
>CACZRA010000351.1 GCA_902783395.1 uncultured Lachnospiraceae bacterium | reverse complement strand
TGATAGACCTTCTGCTGCTCCTTTATCTCATATGCCTTCTGCTGGTCCTTGATATCTATGGCCATGATATTAAGCTCCAGGAGTCCGTAAACACTCTTGCAGTTTTCTATATCTTTTACAGCCTTATTGTACTGTCTCTGGTATTTTGCCCTGTTCCCCGATGCCGCATCAAGTATCTTTTCGCTGAAGTCCACATCGGTTTCAGCGATCTCCACCTGATCCTGCTGGTTCTCGCCCGCATATCCTAAGAGCAGCTCCCCCTTTTTCACGCGGTCACCCTGCTCCACATATCGTTCGGATATGGTTCCTGCGACATCTGAATAAACCGTGATCCTGCTGTCGCCCTCCAGCTTTCCCGTACCTCTTAAGACAGGTGATATATCCCCGGTATCCGCCGCCACTGCCTCGACCGAATCCGGTGTCAGATAATATATGACACCTCCGGCAATGATCCCCAGCAGGATAACGATAAGGATTATCCTTTTCACGATCTTTTTCATTTATTCAACTCCTTTCAAAGCTTCCACCATGTTTATATCTTTTACCTTGGACGATATGGCGGAATTTACAATAAGAGACAATACAAAAGCAAGTAAAAACGCGTAAATATACGGCCTTGGAGTAAGCTTCAGTATGTAGTCCGTTCCCGGATCTGAGGCTCCCTCCAGCACGGCCAGCACTTTTATGCCCAATGCAAGCCCGACAGCCGTGCCTATGCCGGTGATAAAAATATTCTGCTGCTGAAGTATCCACCTTATCCTGGCGGTTGTAAAACCCAGGACTTTAAGTGTTGCTATTTCACGGGTTTTCTCTATAAACGAGAGAACTCCCATATTATACATGACAACGATCCCGATCACCACTGATACGATCATGGTATAGACCACGCTTTCGTTCATGCTCTCCGCCCTGAGCCTGTATGAACGTATAAACTCATCCTTCGAGGTAACGTTTTCCACCTCGGGCCTTTCCGTCTCATAGCTCTTTGGCACTGTCATATCGGTAAATACGGTATGAGGGGAAAATTCCTGATCCAAACTCTCATAGAATTCCCTGGTCATGGCTATGCCCTGGGTTCCCGGGGACTTATATACCGCCGTGATCCGGCCCTCAAGATATTCACTCTTCTCAGGGAACTTAAACCTTACAACCTCTCCTTTTTGTAAATTAAGCATATCTGCCGCTTTAGCGCTTATTGCCATCCCGTTTTCGGGAAGCTCCATATAGTTTCCCTTCTCGTCCTGGAAACGGTAAAGGTTGCCCTTATCCGGCACCACAAGATTATAAAGCCTGGAGACCCCGTTCCCTTCTATCTCCACCTGGTCTGTCTGCACCATCTGCCCCCTGTACTGCCTTGCATAATCATATACCGTGCCGTAGTCCGCATCACCGGTGAACCCTATAGTATAATTCGCAGGAGTCAGCTCATGGTATTCCCAATACTCACCCGTATGACTCAATTCGTCCGAGCCAAATGCGGCAAGCATCAGGGAAGAACACATCACAACCCCGAGTATCCCGGTTACCGTACGCATCCTGTTGTTATTTACATCCCTTAAGTTCCATCTGGTGGCAAAGTCCAGTTTTTTCCAGAGAAAGGTCTTTTCCATAAAGCCGGCTCCCACGGCTGCCGGAGGCTCAGGCTTTAGTATCTCCGATGCATTTTTCGCAAGCAGCTTCCTGCAGGCAAAATAGTTTGTCATGACAGCAAGCAGTGATATCCCCGCTGTAAGCAGGAAGGGCAGCACTGACAATTCCATCTCGGCATAGGGATTGGAATAAAACATATTCATGTTTTTATGCAGCTGGACGCCCAGGGTACAATATCCCACTACGCCTCCTGCAGCGCTCCCCACAAGCGTTATCACCAGAGCGTAAGATATATAATGCCACATGACCACAGCCCTGGAAAAGCCTAAAGCCTTAAGTGTTCCTATAAGGGTACGCTGTCTTGTCACAAGCCTTGTCATGGTGGTCATGACTCCGAGTAAGGCTATGAACACAAAAAGCCCGGGGAATATCGTCTCCATCATATAGTTGTACTCCATATCCCCTTTCATGGAGGCGTATCCGCCGTCTTCCGGTTTCTTGATGACGGCAAGCGATCTTTTTGATACGGTATTCATCACCTCAACCTTCGCGGCATCAAGTGCCGCCTCGTCGGCATCCGTAAGGTTGAACTGGTTATCCACGGTATTCAGGTCCACATATATCCTGTCATACGTGATGCGCTCTCCCGGATAATCCCCTCCGTCCAGAAAAGCGAATCCGTATTCACCGTAGTCAGGCTCAGTAAAGGTCTCGTCGATCTTGAAATAAAGATGATCCGGATTGTCCATGATGCCGCGGACTGTTTCAGAAAACTCCGTGCCGTTAAGGATCAGGGCAAGAGAGTCGCCCACCTGGATATTCTTTGCCCCGGCGAAATTCCTGTCTATCCATATTCCTGTCTTTCCCTGCTCATACGGCTCCCCTTCAAGAAGCAGCATACGGGACACATTGTTTTCCTCGATAAAATTAAACTCCAGCTTGGCTTCACCGCCTGAATCCAGACGGACTTTTCCGTTCATCACAGCGCGGAGATCCGCCATGTTCACATCGGGAAGCGCTTCTACTGCAACCAGGTCTTCTGTGGTAAAGCCCTCAGAGGTCAGCAGAAGATCCATGAAATCAGTCGCACGGTAATATCTTTCGATCCCTCCGCCGCTGCCCTTGGTATCTGAGTCAAAGGCTTCGAAAATAAACAATGCCACAAAGCACATGATAAAAATGGAGAGGAACTGGACTATATTCTGCCGCAGGTCACGCAGCATTTTACGCCTTAAGTTTTTTGTCATCTCCTACCAGTTGATCTCATCGGCATCCTTGGGGGCATCATTTACAGTGATCTCCTCTATCGTGCCGTTTTTTACATACACAACCTTGTCGGCAATCTCAGCAAAAAGACTGTTATGGGTTACCATGACCACCGTCTTCCCATGAACCCGGCTCTGATCCTGGATTATCTTTAAGACTTCACGTCCGGTATTGGTATCAAGGGCACCCGTCGGCTCATCGCAAAGCAGCAGTCTCGGCATCTTCGCTATCGCCCTTGCTATGGAAACCCTCTGCTGCTGTCCGCCCGACATCTGGGATGGAAAATTGTTTTTTCTGTCCGCAAGCCCCACCATGTCAAGCGCCTTAAGAGGATCCATTATCTTTACTCCCAGATCCTGCATCAGATCCACATTCTCAAGTGCCGTAAGCGTAGGGACAAGGTTATAGAACTGAAAGACTATGCCTACATCCTTTGCACGGAACCTGCCAAGCCTTTTATCATCCATGGCAGTCAGCTCTTCTCCGCCGAAATATATCTTTCCGCTGGTAGCGCTGTCCAGTCCGCCGAGAAGGTTGAGCAGCGTACTCTTGCCGGCGCCGCTGGGTCCGAGAAGGACTGCAAGCTCGCCCTCTTTTATCTCAAGATTGACATCATGAAGGGCTTCGTAAACTATAGATCCTGTCCTGTAGATCTTGCCTACATTTTCAAATACTATCAGCGTCGGGGCTTCTTCTTTTTCGGCTCCCCCGGTAACAGGCTCCTCTGCTTCAGGCTCCTTCGGTCCGGATTCTCCTGCCGCGGACTCTTCTGTCACAGATGTTTCCGCTTCAGCTTCTGCAGGAAGCGGTTCTTCGTTTTTAATATCTCCCTTAAAGATCTTTTTCAGTGTCAGGACGTTTTTGCCGTCACTGTACTCATAAGAGATGCTGTCAACCTTCCTCTTAACATAGAAGATCCCCAGACCGCCCTTTTTGCGCTCCGAGGCTTTCTTTGAAATATCGGGCTCCTCTTCCTTAAGAGGATCAAAAGGAGCTCCGCTGTCAATAAACTTAAGCAGGATCGAATTCTCCTGTATCGAGGGGGACGCGTGTATTACCGCCCGTCCCGGTCCCGGGGAATACGCATAACTTGAGATATTCACAAATATCTCCTCCGCAACGATCCTTATCTGGGCAAGTTCCTTTTTGGAGCAGTTCAGCTCTTTTATATTTTCGTCCAGAAACTCCGTAACACGGGGAAGATTCTCCACCTTCGCCTCGATCTCAAGCGTATTCTGATCCATATTGCTTTCAGATATTTCTGTCTTCTGCTTCATACTTATCAACCGAACCTGATTATCTCACTCCCTTATCATGAATCCATGATCATACCGGACCTGTGTGCAATTTCTATTTCCCGCGCCGGAGATTATATTTTGCTTTATCAAGCAGTCCTTCCCTTTTGCCACAACTGTTGTTATCACTGCATCCCCGGTCACATTTGCCATGGTCTTAATGATCTTTCCGGTCGCCTTCACATATGTAGGGCTTCATTTGGCAGTTTCCCTCTCCTATTCCTCTATCTCAAGGATCTCGTCAAATCCCGTTTCCTCAAAGATATCCATTACCGCCTCGTTCACATTCCGTATCAGCATAGTTCCCTGCTCCTCCATGATCTGCTGAGCGCCGAGAAATTCCCTCAGTCCTGCGGAAGAGGTGTACTCCAGATCCTTGAGGTCAAAGATGAGTTCCTTTATGCCGTTCAGGCCCTCCTCCAGTACTTTCCCGACTTCAGGGGCAGTGACCGCATCGATCCTCCCGTCGATCTCAATTGTCAGTTTATCGCCCTCTCTGTTCTGTCTGATCTCCATTTCATTTCCTCCTGTTCTTTGTGAGGCGCTTTAGCGCCTTGCTTTTATCTTTTCAGGTGTCTTTTGGCCCCAGATACCTCAAACACAGAGTCGTCGTATCATCAAACCGGTCTTCGTCACCCACAAAATCAGCTATACTCTTCCGTACTCTTTCATCCAGCTCTTTGGTTCCGTCGTTTACGTTTTGATTAAGCGCTTCAAGCATCCGGTCGCGTCCGAACATTTCCGTGCTGCCGTTTATAGCCTCCGTCACGCCGTCGGTATAGAGATACAGTACATCCCCGGGACAGAGCATTAATTCGTTTTCCCTGAACTTTGCCCGGCCGGACGCCGCTACAGGAGGACTGTGCCTGTCCTTTTCCACAGCGAAGCTTCCGTCCTTTCTGCAAAGAGCCGCATATTCATGTCCCGCATTAACATAGACCATACGCCCCGTCGATATCGTAAGGATCCCGAGCCATATAGTTACAAACATGTTGGCAACATTATCCCTCATCAGCAGATCATTGACCGATTTTATCACTCCGGTCACATCCTCTCTCTGCATCATCACCTGGCTTTGGAGGATGTGTTTGGTCATTACCATGAAAAGAGCCGCCGAGATACCTTTCCCTGAAACATCACCGATGATGAGCGCCAGATGATCCTTATCCGTGAAGAAATAATCATAGAAATCTCCCCCTACTTCTTTTGCCGGGACCATGCAGGCATAAAGATCGAATTCCTCTCTTTCCGGAAATGCCGGGAATATCCTCGGCAGCATGGAAGCCTGTATTTTTCTGGCGACGTTCATCTCAGAAGCCAGCCTCTCTTTTTCTGCCGAGATCTGCGTTACTTCACTGATATAAGTTCTAAGCTGATCCGTAAGAGTCCCGAAAGACTCGGCAAGTACCTCTATCTCATC
>CACZRA010000350.1 GCA_902783395.1 uncultured Lachnospiraceae bacterium | reverse complement strand
GCCGAGAGGAGTTTCCTTGATATCAGGGCAGCCGGCCCGCAGTGGGAAAGGATGCGTTTTCTTTTTGAAAATGCACCCGAAAATACGGCCGGGCCGATCGTCCCGGAAAAGCTTACAGGAAAGATAGACATCGATAATGTCTATTATTCATACGACGAGGGAGAAGCTAACGTCCTGGACGGTATTTCTCTCCATATTGCCCCCGGCGAATATGTCGGGATCGTAGGCCCTTCGGGAAGCGGCAAATCAACCCTTATCAAAATGCTGCTGGGCTTTATTACACCGGACAGGGGCAGGATATATTATGACAGTACGGACCTTGCGGCACTGGATAAGCAGGAGGTACGCCGAAGGATGGGAGTCGTCCTGCAGAATGATGACCTTATCGCGGGATCGATAGCCGACAACCTTTCCGTCATCGATCCTGATATGGATACCGTAAAAATGGCGGAGCTTCTCGAAAAGGCCGGAATGAAAAAAGAAACGGAAAAGCTGCCTATGGGACTTGATACCGTGCTCGATCCCGAGAATCCCGCCATATCCGGCGGGCAGAAACAGAGGCTCATCATTGCGAGGGCGCTGGCTTCGGATCCGTCCATAATCCTTTTTGATGAGGCTACAAGCTCACTGGATAATATCTCACAGAGCATCGTATGCAGCACTCTGCTTGATACGGAGGCTACAAGGATAGTTATAGCCCACCGCCTGAGCACTGTGATAAAATGTGACAGGATAGTGGTGCTTGATAAAGGCCGTATAGCCGAAGAAGGCACCTATGAAGAGCTTATGAAAAAGAACGGCTTATTTGCAGAAATGGCAAGGCGGCAGATC
This sequence comes from uncultured Lachnospiraceae bacterium, assembly GCA_902783395.1. GTDB lineage: Bacteria > Bacillota > Clostridia > Lachnospirales > Lachnospiraceae > NK4A144. The sequence goes on along the minus strand of CACZRA010000350.1, from coordinate 1,662 downwards.
GCCTGAAGGATTTTTCAAAAATGAATGATGACATGCTTCAGAAAGAAATAGCATCCCTCATATCCCAGATCGATTCCGATATGACGGAGGAAGCGAAGGAGCCGGAAAGCCCGCTCCTTATGCCTCTTTACGAATCCATGGTCCTGATGCGGAGAAGATATGAAAATAAACTCAGGGAAGCCGGACAGGCGGCATCGGAACGTGATGCCTTTTACGGTGAGATGCAGCAGATAAGGGCCGAGCATCATATGGCCGAGGAGATACAGCGGAGCCTCCTTCCGGGTGATCCGGGGCAGTACCTTGAAGCCTACGGCATAGACCTTTTTGCGGATATGGATACGGCCTGGGAAGTCGGCGGCGATTACTATGATTTCTTTCCCGTGGATGAGGACAGGTTTTTCTTCTGTGTGGGCGATGTCGCCGGCAAGGGTGTTTCGGCTGCGATATTCTGCTCCGTGGTAAAGACTCTCATAGGAATGTCGGTGCAGAACGGTGAAAGGCTTGAAAAGGTCTGCGCCGATGTATCAAGAAGGATGTTTCAGAGCCAGAGCAGTCTGAGCAAGCTCTTTGTGACCCTTTGGGCGGGGATGATCGACAGGCGCGACGGCAGGGTAAGCTTTGTAAACGCGGGACACGATGCGCCCTTCATCATCAGGAAAAACTCGGAGCCCGAACTCCTTGAGGAGCGGACGGGTATGCCGATAGCTTCATACTACAATGCGAAAAAACCGGAAAAATGCGGATACAGCGCTTCCGGATTTGAGCTTAAGCCCGGAGATATGATCCTTCTTTATACCGACGGGATCACGGACAGTGAGAGAAACGATCACGTAAGATACGGCAGCGCCCGGCTTATGGACAGGATAAATGAGATCGCTCCCGATAATGTATCGTCAAAGGAAATGGTCACCTTTCTTGAACGCGGGATAGATTCCTTTGCGGATCGCGGAGAACGGGACGATGACATCACGCTTTTGGCTCTCAGATACCTTGGTTCTCCCCTGAAGGACTGACGTCCTTATTCAGTCTGAAGTCCTTTTCCTTTTCCACTTTGCTGAGATTGGCATAGGAGGTAAGAGACGGATGGCGTTTTGCCAGGTCATCCCTTGCCGTACCGTAGCAGTAGCCCTCCGTGCTTCTCATATACGCGCACCAGCGGCGGTGTTCCGTGACCGCCATCGCCTCCTCATCCTTTATATATTTCCTGCGGAATTCCTGATGTATGGCGCTTGCTGTCGAGGAACGCCTGTAGTATTCGTGCATTTCAAATGCTTCCGGATCGAGTGCCCCGGAATGGAGCGAAAGGGCCGTCCTTTCGTAAGGATCATCGATAAGATCCTTCATCGAATAAACTCTTGAATTCCTGCCCACCGTACAGATCTTATAATACTGATCCTTGTAATTCTTTAGTGAATTGCCGTCGACAAGAGCTGCCCTGCCGTCATCCCGGACCACGGCCTGTATCAGGGGCGTCTGGACGGCGTCCCGGGCATGCGAAGCATATATACCCTTATCCATGCACAGTCCCGCATAGAAGGCTCTGAGACGGATGGCAAGAGCTATGTTATCACCGTCATCTCCCAGATCGATAAAGACCTGTGAGGCTTCGGGCAGCCCTCTCAGCTTATCGGTAAAGTCTGAGGTGCCGGTTTCGCATCCCGG
>CACZRA010000349.1 GCA_902783395.1 uncultured Lachnospiraceae bacterium | reverse complement strand
GATCTCAAGGGACATATCTGGGATTCATGGGCTGATGATACGGGCTCTATAGGCAAAGCCTACGGATACCAGCAGGCAAAAAGATACTTTTATACCGACATGAAGGAGGAGGCTCTGATAAAAGCCTTCGGAGGGTTTACGGGGGCTAACGGGCATGTCTATGCGCAGAAGGACGAACGGGACGGCCGGGAGGGCTTTCTTATGACCCAGCTTGATAAGGCTGTATATGATCTTAAGACAACGCCGTTTTCCAGACGTATCATTGTGACCATGTGGAACCCTGGGGAACAGTACGAGATGCATCTTGCGCCGTGTGCCTATGAGATGACCTTTATGGTCACAAGGGATGCTTCCGGTGACGCTCTTGTACTTAACGGGATCCTGAACCAGCGCTCAAACGATCTTCTTGCTGCGGGGAACTGGAATGTTGTCCAATACTCGGTACTCATATATATGCTTGCTCATGTCTGCGGGATGAAGGCAGGAGAACTTGTACATGTGATCGGGAATGCGCATATCTACGACAGGCACATAGATATAATAAAGGAGCTTATCACGCGTCCGCAGTATCCCGCGCCGAAGTTTTCGATAATAAACGATGTAAAGGATTTCTATGATTTCACCGTGGATGATCTGCTGCTTACGGATTATGAATACGGTCCTCAGGTTAAAAATATACCGGTAGCGATATAGCATGAACCGAAAAACATAAAACCAGGCTCGATTGCATAACGGGAGTGAAATATAGTAAAATAACTGATTAAGTTGTGTGCGAAAACGTTTGATTTTCTCTGTGACGGAAAGGAGGGAGCAATGTCAGATGTTTTGATAGACAGGGGACAGCTTGAAGCTGTAGCGGAATATCAGAACCCTGAGGAGCTTTACGATGAGCTCATTACAAAACTGAAAAAATACCATCCCTCCGATGATATCTCCATGATCGAGAAGGCCTACCTGAAGGCTCAGGATGCGCATCAGGGACAGAGGAGGAAATCCGGAGAGCCATATATCGTTCATCCCTTATGTGTCGCGATCATCCTTTCGGATCTCGAAATGGATAAGGAGACTATAGCTGCCGGACTGCTTCATGATGTTGTGGAAGATACCGTCATGACAAACGAGGATGTGGAGCGTGAATTCGGAGATGATGTGGCCGTTCTTGTGGACGGAGTCACAAAGATGAGCAAGCTCCAGTACAACGGCGATAAGGTCGAGTTCCAGGCTGACAACTTAAGAAAGATGTTTCTTGCGATGGCAAGGGATATCCGCGTCATTATAATAAAGCTTGCCGACAGGCTTCACAATATGAGGACGCTTCAGTACCAGCCTCCGGAGAAGCAGATAGAGATAGCGCGCGAGACCCTCGATATATATTCTCCCATAGCCCAGAGACTCGGGATATCGAAGATCAAGGTCGAGCTTGATGATCTTTCCCTTAAGTATTTAAGGCCTGATGTATACTATGATCTCTCCCATCAGATCCAGCAGAAGAGGGGAGAAAGGGAGGCATTTGTCGCCTCCATAGTGGAAGAGGTCAGGCGGCATATGGCTGATGCCGGGATCAAGGCACAGGTCGACGGCAGGGTAAAGCATTTCTTTTCCATCTACAAAAAAATGGTGAACCAGGGCAAGACCCTTGATCAGATATATGATCTGTTCGCGGTGCGTATCTATGTTGATACCGTCAAGGACTGCTATGCGGCACTGGGCATAATACACGAGATGTACAAGCCTATCCCCGGAAGGATAAAGGATTATATCTCAATGCCAAAGGACAATATGTACCAGTCGCTCCATACAACCCTTATCGGACATTCCGGCATACCTTTTGAGATACAGATACGGACCTATGACATGCACAAGACCGCGGAATACGGTATCGCGGCGCACTGGAAGTATAAGGAAGCCTCCAACGGCGATAATCCGGATCTGAAGGAGGAGGAGAAGCTTGCGTGGCTCAGACAGATTCTTGAATGGCAGCAGGATATGTCAGACAGCAGGGAGTTTTTGTCTTCGATAAAGGGAGATCTTAATCTGTTTTCGGATCAGGTGTACTGCTTCACTCCGCAGGGAGATGTAAAAACCCTGCCGTACGGAGCGACGCCTGTCGATTTTGCCTATTCCGTGCATACGGCGGTTGGAAATAAGATGATAGGCGCCAGGGTTAACGGTAAGCTCGTTCATATCGATTATCAGATACAGAACGGTGACAGGATAGAGATAATCACCTCACAGAATTCCAAGGGGCCTTCCAGAGACTGGCTTAATATCGTTAAGTCGACCCAGGCCAAGAATAAGATAAACCAGTGGTTCAAGCAGGAGCTTAAAGAGGACAATATCGTCAGAGGAAAGGAGATCCTCCAGGCGTACTGTAAATCCCACGGGATAAAGATACAGAACCTCATGAAGAGTGAATACATGGACGAGGTCATGACCAAGTACGGCTTCAAGGAGTGGGATGCCGTATATGCCGCCGTCGGGCACGGCGGACTCAAAGAGGGCCAGGTCATAAACAAGATGCAGGAGCTCTATGAGAGGGATCATGCAAAGAAGGTATCGGATGACGAGATCCTGAAGGATCTTGACGAGCAGACGAGAAAATCGATAAAGCGAAAGAGGAGCGGGGGCATCGTGGTGCGGGGCGTACATGATGTATCCGTGAGATTCTCCAAATGCTGTGCGCCACTCCCGGGTGATGAGATAGTGGGCTTCGTTACAAGAGGACGCGGAATTTCCATCCACCGGACCGACTGTGTCAATGTGATGGGGCTTACCGAGACGGAGAGGGGACGTCTCATAGAGGCCGAATGGGATAAAAAGCTGATGAAGGGGTCACCCGATGAAACCTATCTGGCCGAGATCAATATTTACGCGAATAACCGGAGCGGACTGCTTGTGGATATATCAAAGATATTTACCGAGGCAGGCATAGATATACGGAGCATAAATTCAAAGGCTTCCAAGCACGATGTGATGACGGTCACGATGGGCTTCGAGATCCACAATACAGCGGAGCTCGAGGGTACGATCAACAAGCT
>CACZRA010000348.1 GCA_902783395.1 uncultured Lachnospiraceae bacterium | reverse complement strand
TCTCATCATGCTAGTCACGGTGGTTTTCAATCTCTTCCTTACGCCGGGAGAGCCGCTGGTAAGCTTTTATATATTCTCGATAAGCAAGGACGGCCTTAAGAATGCCGTATTTACGGCACTGAGGCTCACCTATCTGATACTGGGCTCCTCGCTCATGACACTTACGACGACCCCCAACGACCTGACAGACGGTCTTGAAAGGGGACTCGGATTCCTCAAGATATTCAGGCTCCCCGTACATGAGATAGCGATGATGATGGCGATAGCCCTCAGATTCATACCTATCCTCATGGAGGAGACCGACAGGATAATGAAGGCACAGCAGGCAAGAGGAGCCGACTTTGAAAGCGGCGGCCTGATAAAAAGGGCAAAGGCTCTGGTGCCGCTCCTCGTACCGCTTTTCGTTGCGGCCTTTCGGAGAGCAAATGATCTCGCACTTGCCATGGAAGCAAGGTGCTACAACGGAGGCGAGGGAAGGACGAAGATGAAGCCCCTGGTATACAAGGCCTGGGATGCAAGAGCCTATGTGATCCTTGCCTGCTATCTGGCTCTTGTGGTGATCGCGGCAGTGATCTCACCGGTATAATGGTTTCCTTAAGCGCGGCACTGAAATATGACAGAAGGCTCATACAGTCACTCCCCGCAGGGGTCTATCTTTTCATGCTGCTCTTATATCTCCTTACCATCACGGGACATGTGAGCCATATCACAGAGCTTCTGATCCTCTATGAAGCTTTGGGACTTGCAGCATCCGCATATCTTGTCCTTGCAAAAAAGAAGGCAATAAGAGAGCCCTTTGCGGATCCGGGAAATCTCGTATTTATTATCCTTCTTATCCTGCTCTATATCGTAAGCCTCCACATGAGGATCACAAACTTTGACGATTTCCATTCCTGGGCGATCACGCCGAAGGATATGTACTATGTGAACGGCCTGCCAACGGGCAGTATGGCGAGCACCTTTTACAGGGATTATTTTCCCACGGTCTTCATCATGGATTTCCTGATGTTCAGACTGACCGGAGCCTTCAGGGAGAGCACCATGTACTTCGTACTCTGGGCCCTGATGCTCGTATCCCTTGCGGAACTTACGCACAGGAAAAAGGAGGATGACAGCGTAACTTATATCTGCCGCGCCCTGCTGGGCATCATGCTTCCCTTTCTTATTTCCTTCCAGTTCCTGCACTCCGTCGGGACCGACATACTGGCGACCACAGTCTTCGGAAGCGCCCTGGTCTATATCATGGATATCAGAAGAGGGGATGAGCCCGGTGTCTTCGGGGATGCAAGGATCATCCTGACGGTCACCGTGCTCGGGATGCTAAAGACTACGAGCCTCATCCTTTCCCTCGTATGCATAGGAGTCTTTTTCGTAAGGATGATAGAACCTAAGAAGATAAAGTCCTGGCTGGTCTTTTCGATACTTCCTGTCATCACGCTTGTCTTCTGGGAATCCTGGAAGATATTCTGCAGGATAAAGGGAAATACGACCTATCTGTCGGACAATCTCGAAAAGAACATGTCCTCGGGACATACGGCTCTGCCGGATTACGCCCTTTCAACGGCAAAGGAATTCACACTGAAGCTTTTCACCTACGGCCTGAATGACGGCGCGGCGGGACTATCAAGTGCTGTAATATTGCTGATATTCGTGGTATCCTTTATCATATACATAAGGCGTAACGGAAGGAGGAGCGAGGACAGACTTTCCCTGGCCGTGATACTGCTCGGCATGGCAGGCTATCTCCTCGTGATGCTGTATGTGTATCTGTTTGTATTTGAGGAATGGGAGGCGCTTTCCCTCTCAAGTTACGACAGATATATAGCGACCTACTTCGGAGCCATGCTGTATGCCGCGCTGTACCTTCTCATGAAGGAGAGGCTCCGTCCCGTATGGACCGCGCCTCTTATCACGCTCGTGCTCGCAGTGACGGTGAATTTCGGATATGTGGAGAGGACTCTGGTGCCTTCGGGCTATCAGAGGGAGTACGGAGAGCTCATCGCGGAGATAGATTCCATAGAGGAGGAATTCCTCAAGGCAGCGGGAGAAAGGCCCGGATACGGAGAATGCATAGTGGTCGTGGATCCGTCGGAGGACCAGCTGAGGTCCAAGGTGCTGCCCTATGCCGCGGTGCCCGGGGTCACAAGGCTTATAAAGCCGGCAGAGGACGGGACTATGCCGGATGAAGGTGAGATACAGGACATGGCGGATGATTATAACGCGCGTATCATAGATCTCAGGAGGTGAGAGTGCCAGTGAAGACAGCGGTACTGATACCATGCTATAACGAAGCAAAGTCAATAAGGGCCGTGGTAGAGGACTTCAAAAAGCATCTGCCGGAGGCGGACATCTATGTATACGACAACAATTCCACGGACGGTACCGATGACATAGCACGGAGCGCTGGTGCCATAGTAAGATACGAGACGCGCCAGGGCAAGGGAAACGTCATACGGACGATGTTCCGGGAGGTGGATGCCGACTGCTACATCATGGCTGACGGCGACAATACCTATCCCGCGTCCTTTGCTCCCGAGCTCATGAGATACGTGCAGCAGGGTAAGGCGGATATGGTCATAGGTGACCGTCTCTCCTCCAGCTATTTCACGGAGAATAAACGCCGCTTCCACGGCTTCGGGAACCGGCTGGTGAGATCGCTTGTAAACCATATCTTCCACGCGCATATAAACGATATAATGACGGGAGCCAGAGCCTTCTCAAGGGACTTTGTAAAAAGCTTTGCCATCTCATCAAAGGGCTTTGAGATCGAGACCGAGATGACGATCTTCGCTCTGGAAAACAACTTCAGGATAAAAGAGATCCCCATAGAGTACAGGGACAGGGATGCGGATAATCCCTCCAAGCTGTCCACGTACTCGGACGGCTTCAAGGTGATAAAGACCATCTTCAGGCTTCTTAGGGATGAGAAGCCCGGTGTTTTCTTCGGAGGGATAGGCATCCTTACGATACTGATAGGTCTTGCCTTATTCATCCCGATACTTGTGGAATTCTTCCAGACAGGGGAGGTGCCGAAGTATCCGACCCTTATCGTGATCACGGCATTTTGGGCCATAGGTACCATAAGCATCTTCTCGGGTGTCATCCTGTCGCTTATAAATACAAGATCCAGACAGGAGTTTGAGAGATACATGAACCTGCTCTATATCTGCGACGGGAGAGAGATAAGGGGACACAATGCCAGAGTGGAAAAGCACATGAACGATATCCTTGAAGGAGAGATACCGGACAGGGGATACTGGCACGGATGGAATGAAAAGAAGTAGACGCATACTGCTAACGGTCGCCTATGACGGAACCGCATACCACGGCTTCGCGCGGCTTAAGGATGAGCCTATGACCATAGAAGAGCAGCTTGACAGAGCCATAAGCTCTCTCCTCGGAGTAAAGACGGAGGTCACAGGCGCCTCAAGGACGGATGCCGGAGTGCATGCCCTCGGCAACGCGGCGGTCTTTGATACCGTAAGCTCCATACCGACGGAGAATTTCCCGGATGCCCTCAACACAAAACTTCCGTCTGATATCAGGATCAGGGCCGCGAGGGAGGTACCGCCCTCCTTCCATCCGAGACATACGGACACGGTAAAGACCTACAGATATGAGATAGACAATGAACCGACAGCGGATCCCTTAAGGGCCCGGTATGCCATGCATACAGGATACAGGCTGGATATCGGAAGGATGAATGAGGCCGCCTCGGTCCTTATAGGCGAGCACGACTTTAAGAGCTTCTGCTCGGTGCATCCCCAGGCCCTTACCACGGTGAGGACCGTCACTGATATAAGTGTGACAAGAGATGATACCCGCGTATGTATCACGGTAAAGGGACACGGCTTTCTCTACAACATGGTGCGGATCATCGCGGGGACGCTGATAGATGCCGGGAGAGGAAGGCTTGACGCAAAGGACGTGGCGGAGATCCTTAAGGCCGCGGACCGTACGAAGAACCCATGCCCCACGGCGGAAGCAAAGGGGCTTACACTTGTAAATATTGAATTCAAAGAACCGGAGGACTAAACGAATGGCAGTAATCGATGATGCCGTAAAGGTAAGAGGAAAGGGAGCGTATCTCCTTAACGGAGAGAATTTTTCGGACACCGCGGAGGTGTCAAAGGACGAGGCTTTGAAGGGGACCATAGCCTACGGGATACTGAAGGATCACAACGTATCCTCCGACATGGAGTCCCTCAATATTAAGTTTGACTGTCTTACCTCCCACGACATAACCTACGTCGGGATAATACAGACCTTAAGAGCTTCGGGCATAGAGAGATTTCCCGTGCCCTATGTGCTGACCAACTGCCACAACTCGCTCTGCGCGGTGGGAGGCACCATAAATGAGGATGATCATGTATTCGGCCTGTCCGCGGCGAAAAGATACGGCGGAGTATACGTCCCTCCGCATCAGGCAGTCATCCACCAGTACGCAAGGGAGATGCTGGCAGGCTGCGGCAGGATGATCCTGGGCTCTGATTCGCACACTAGATACGGAGCGCTGGGGACCATGGCCATGGGCGAAGGCGGAGGAGAGCTCGTAAAGCAGCTCCTCTCACAGACCTATGACATAAAGAGGCCTGAGACCGCAGCCATATATCTCACCGGAGAGCCCGCATACGGAGTGGGGCCGCAGGATGTGGCGCTGGCACTTATCGGGAAGCTCTTTGCAAAGGGCACGGTAAAGAACAGGGTCATGGAGTTCGTAGGGCCCGGAGTGAAGAAGCTTTCTGTTGATTTCAGGATAGGCGTGGATGTCATGACTACAGAGACCACCTGCCTGTCCTCCATATGGGTCACTGACGAAAAGACTGAGGAGTGGCTGTCACTGCACGGCAGAGCCTCTGACTATAAGGAACTGAAGCCTGCCGGTACGGCCTGGTATGATGAGGTCGTGGAGGTGGATCTTAGTAAGATAAAGCCCATGATAGCCATGCCCTTCCATCCCTCAAATGTCTATGCCATAGACGAGGTGAACGAAAACCTTGGCGACATCCTGCACGAGGTCGAGGAGAGAGCAAAGGTATCCTTCGGTGACAGGGTAAAGGTCGACCTTACCGACAAGGTACATGACGGGAAATTCCTCGTGGAGCAGGGGATAATAGCGGGCTGCGCGGGAGGAGGTTTCGAGAACCTCTGCGCGGCGGCGGATATCCTTGACGGCGCCGACATAGGAGCCGATGAGTTCACGATGAGCGTCTACCCCGCATCCATGCCTGTATATTCCCAGCTTGTAAAGAACGGTGCCGTAAGCAAATTCATAGATGCCGGAGTGGTGGTAAAGACCTGCTTCTGCGGTCCCTGCTTCGGAGCGGGCGACACTCCCGCAAACAATGCCTTCTCTATAAGGCATTCCACAAGGAACTTCCCGAACAGGGAGGGCTCAAAGGTACAGAACGGACAGATATCATCGGTAGCCCTGATGGATGCAAGATCCATTGCCGCCACAGCGGCAAACAAGGGATATCTCACCGGCGCCGACAGGCTGGACGTGAAGCCCGGTGAATACAAGTATTTCTTTGACAAAGGAATATATGAGAAGAGGGTATTTGACTCAAAGGGAAAGGCGGATAAAGCTCAGGAGGTAGTGCTGGGTCCCAATATAAAGGACTGGCCCGAGATGGTCCCGCTGACGGACAATCTGCTGCTGCGCATAGTGTCGGAGATCCACGATCCCGTGACTACGACGGATGAGCTGATCCCTTCTGGAGAGACCTCCTCCTACAGATCAAATCCCCTGGGGCTCGCGGAGTTCACCCTTTCCCGCAGGGATCCCGAATACGTGGGACGCGCCAAGGCCGTAAGGGCGTATGAGGAAGCAAGAGAGGAAGGCTTTGAGGCCCTTAATAAGCTGGTGGAGAGCTCCGAGGACATAAGCGCCGCATGGAAGAGCGTACAGAAGGGGCATACGGATGCTTCCTGGGACAATACCGGCATAGGCTCGGCGATATTTGCGGTGAAGCCCGGAGACGGCTCCGCAAGGGAGCAGGCGGCATCCTGTCAGAAGGTGCTCGGGGGCTGGGCGAATATAGCGAATGAATACGCGACGAAAAGATACAGGTCGAACCTCATCAACTGGGGCATGATCCCCTTCATCATCCCCGAAGGAGAGCTGCCCTTCAGGAATCTCGACTATATCTTCCTTCCGGGGATAAGAAAAGCGATAGAGGACAGGAGTCCTGAGATAAAGGCGGAGGCCTTAACTTCAGAGGGGATCCGGGAGTTTACCCTTACGATAGGGGACCTTACGGATCACGAAAGGGAGATAATCCTTGACGGCTGTCTGATAAACTTCAACCGAGGCGCTTGAGGCCTTTGAGGGCGGGTTCGTAGGAGCCCGCCTTTTTGTAGTACTTAGCGGCCTTTTCCTTATCGCCCGTGACTTCATATATGACACCGCAGTTATACCAGGCCGCATAGGAGTCCGTGCCTGCGACAGAGGAGCGGCTGCATTTCGTGGCAGCTGTAAAGCTATCAACTGCCTCATCAAAGCGTGCATTGTTCATGAGTATGAGTCCGCAGAGGAAGCGGTAGTCTGCGCTTCCTTCATATTCGTCAAAGCCCGTAAGAGCCATGGCATCAGAGTATCTTTTGAGCTCCAGCAGGGAATATCCGTAGGTTTCGATAAGTGATTCCACATATTCATCCTTCGTATCCGCTCCCGCGGCAATGGCCCTCTCAAAAGCCTCCGCGGCCTTCGCGTGATCCTTTTCCACATAATAAGTGCGTCCTATCTGGAACCATACATAGGGATCATCGCCTCCGTCCTCCAGCATCTTTTTAAGAAGCTCCCTGTAGGAGGCGGATTTCCTAAGCATCTGCTCATGATCGGTATAGCCCGTATGTCCCAGTATGATATCCGCATTGCCGGTGCTGAAGGGAGAGCCGTCAAGGGATGTTACCTGCTCATGCACCCTGCCGGTATAATGAAAGGAGCCGTTCCTGAAAAGCCTCGTGAGCCTCTCGGTATTGAGCATCGCGTTGTCTTCCGATACGTATTGATTCTCACGGATCAGGCGGTAGGCATCTTTTACGGCCGCCTTCTCATCGAAATCAAAGGACTTTACATACTCGTCCGTATCGATCACAAGGACCCAGTCGGAGGTGACATGCCGAAGGCTTTCATTCCTTGCAGCGGCATAATCCTTCGGCCAGGGAAGGAAGATCTCCTTAGCCCCGTACTCAAAAAGGAGCTCGTCGGTACGGTCTCCCTCAAGCGGTGTGGGATCCACCACTGCCACAATCTCCGATACGATGCCGCCTATGGAAGCAAGGCATCTCCTGAGATCTTCGCACTCGCCTCTTTTTACTATCATAGCCGCCGATATGCTCATGCTATTTCATAATCCTCTCAAATTGTAAGCTTTCATTGCCTCCTTCCGCTTGCCTTATAGAATATATCATAAAGATGGTAAAGACAATAAATTATGGATTGCACGAACCGAGATCGACATAACGAAAACTATTCCGCAAAATATCAATGCATAATTGATATTTTGCGGAATGCAGAGTATAATTTTCTCAAAAGAAACTGTATTCATTACGCATGACAGGAGATGATCGATATGATGACCTGCAGAGAAAAGGCCGGGGAATGGGGAATTTCGACCCGGACAGTAAATCAGTTGTGCAAATCAGGGAAAATCCCCGGAGCCGTAAAGAACGGGAAATCCTGGGCAATCCCGGATGATGCGGCAAGGCCTGCTGATGGGCGTGTGATTTCGGGAAAATATATGAAGGACAGTGCTTCAAAGGGGAAGAAACCTCTTCCGGTAGGGATTTCTGATTATGTCCGTGCACAGTCGGAATATTATTACGTGGACAAGACATTGCTGATCCGGGATTTCCTGGATCGAAAGGCTTACGTATCTCTGTTCACCAGACCGAGGCGGTTCGGAAAGACATTAAACATGGATATGCTCCGTGTTTTCTTCGAGATATCAGAGGAGGATACGAGCCGGTATTTCAAAGACAAGAAAATATGGAAGTGCGGGCCAAAGTATACGGAGCATCAAGGCAGGTACCCGGTTATTTTCCTGTCATTTAAGGATGTGAAGTTTGATTCCTGGGAAGCTACATGCGCAAAGATCGCGGAGCTTCTGCAGGAAGAGTTCGGGAGACATTCCGAACTTAAGGACAGTGAAAGATTGGAAAAATATGAGCGGGAGTATTACGAAAAGGTGCTGGAGGGGAAAGCAAACGAAGTAGAGCTTTCGGCTTCTCTGCAGAAGCTTTCCAAGATGCTTTCTGAGCATTACGGCAAGGCTCCGGTCATCATCATTGACGAATATGACACGCCTATACAGGAAGGGTATTCGAAGGATTTTTATGATGAGATCATAGGCTTTATGAGGAACTTTTTTTCAGGAGGGTTTAAGGATAACCGAAATCTTTCCTACGGGTTCCTTACGGGAATCCTTCGTATCGCACAGGAGAGCATTTTCAGCGGCCTGAACAATCTGACGGTAAATTCCGTAATGGACGAAGAGTATGATGAATTCTTTGGATTTACGGAGTCTGAAGTCCGGGGGATGCTTGGAGCATATGGTGCGCAGGACAAGGAAGAAGAGCTGAAAGCCTGGTATGACGGGTATCTGT
>CACZRA010000347.1 GCA_902783395.1 uncultured Lachnospiraceae bacterium | reverse complement strand
TAAAGGAGGCCGAAAAGAGGATAGATACCGAGCTTTCGCAGGCGGCCAGGATACAGGCATCCTTCCTGCCGCGTGAGAATCCACCGTTCCCTGACAGGAAGGAATTTGAATTGTTTGCATCGATGGTCCCGGCTAAAAATGTCGGCGGGGATTTTTTTGATTATTTCTTAGTCGATAAAGACCATCTGGCACTGGTCATGGCTGATGTATCGGGTAAGGGAATACCTGCCGCGATGTTCATGGCCGCAGCAAAGACCAGGCTGCGTCAATGCGTGTTCAGCAACAAGACCGATGTGGCACGTGCCATGGAAGAGGCAGGTACTGAGCTGTCAAAGGATAATGACGAGATGATGTTCGTCACTGTCTGGCTTGGTGTGGTGGATCTTACGACCGGACATGTGGACTATGTGAACGCAGGACACGAGTACCCTGCCATCTGCAGCGCGCAGGACGGTTTTAAGTTATACGAGGGCATACACGGCCCATTTGCTGCAGCTGTCGGCGGTACAAAATATACCGCAGGATCCTTTGAGCTTGCCCCGGGAGACATCCTGTTCCAGTACACCGACGGCATTACCGAAGCCACGGATGCGGATGAGAATATGTTCAGGGAAGACAGGATGATAGAAGCTCTGAATAAAGACATCACGGCTTCCGTGGAGGATATAGATGCTGCAGTCCGTTCGTCTGTCGCAGACTTCGTGAAGGAGGCCCCGCAGTTTGACGATATGACAACTCTTGTTTTCAGATATAAGGGATGATCCGGCCTTTGATTGTCTGGCGGTTATTATCTGCGTTATAATTAATCGTGCTTCTGATTTAATAAAAAGCACAGGGATAGATGAATTAAGAAGAAAAGCGAAGAAGCAAATTCAAGGTATAATGAAATGTTCTATTATGGCCTGGATTCAGCAGAAGATGACCGGGAAGATTAAAAGGAGAAAACGGATGGAGTTTACAACTGATATTTTCAAGCAATTTGATAAGAAATGGGCGTTACTTACGGCAGGCAACAAAGATAGCTTCAATACCATGACGATAAGCTGGGGCGGATTAGGAACCCTGTGGGGAAAGCCTGTTGCAACTGTATATGTAAGGACATCGCGATATACTCATGAATTCATGGACAGGGAAGACTATTTCACGATCAGTTTCTATCCAGAGGATAAAAAAGAGATCCTAGGTATCCTGGGATCAAAGTCCGGCAGGGATATGGACAAAATGAATGAATCAGGTCTGACTGCCAGGGAATTGCCTCAATCTATGACGTTTAGCGAAGCAGAAGTCACTATTGTATGTCGAAAGCTATACAAGCAGCGTCTAAAGATCGAGAACATTCCTGATGATATAGTTAAATCGCTTTATGAGAGTGACGCACCTCACGATATGTACATTGGTGAAGTCGTTGAGATAATATGAAAAGCTTGATACAAATGTAGTATTCATGCGGAAAATTGGACTTATGGTTTGATATACGCCACAGGAGGAGAAGCAGTAATGGCAGATTTCTTTTCGTATGTATATTCATTACCATCAACTGTAATAATAAGATCTTCACCTGATCTTTCAATGAATTCCTTAGGAGCCGGTTCGCTGTCCTTATTGTAGTTATCCAGCCAATACTTCCCGTGACCGTAATATATGGATTTGGGCTCTTCATATTCCGTTCCGTCTTCATCTGTACCCCGTTTTAATACGCTTCCGTCATCGGATATGATAAGAGTGATATCTCCGCATGAATATTCCCCGTAGAGCTTCACATATTCCTGTACGGCCGGTTCGGCATTCAGGGTTTCTATGATAAAATCGTCATCTGTATTCTTTTTCAGAAATTCACTTATGCCTGACATCCGTACATCTTCTCCATGCTCAAAGTCCATGAGATATTGAACAAGCATAATATCATCTGCGGCTTCATAGCCTGCGTCCTGCTCAAGTTTTATCATTGCAGCAGACAGGTCTCCGTTTATGATATCCTCCCTTGCGGAATCAATGGCGGCGCTTTCGCCTGGGGTGGTCCCGTCGAGGATCAATTCCCGATCGTCCCCGCCGCCCTTAGCCTCTGTCTCTGTCCCGTTTTTTGCAACACCGGCATTATCATCCGCTTTTAAATAACCGGAACATGAACATACTGTCAGCATAATACTGAACAATACTGTTATTAAGAGCATCCTTTTTTTCATAAATATATACTCCTTTGATAAGCGGCACCAAGTACCACACTGGGGATTATACCATAGATTCTTAGAAAACCTTTAAGACGACTTCGAAAGCTTCCGGCGATAGTTTTCCCTTAGTATTACCGGATACGCACGGAAAACGACCGAATACCCCAAACAGCTGACAGTGCCGCAAAGGGGGTATTCGTCGAGTTTTAAAAGCGGTTCAGGGTTCAACAATATTGAATGACATCGGGTAAAAAGGCGTCATGTATTTGATGAGTCGTATCACCGCTTCCGGATTTCCCTCCACTGCAAGGGCCGCAATGACTTCCTTTTTACCGAAGGACAGGCCCATAAGCTGTTTTTTTGCAAGAGTGACGGTGCATTCCGCATTCTCTCTCGTCTCACCCTTAAAAATCAGCATGACGCCGGAACTCCGCTTCAGGAAAAAGCGTTCCCCGCAATCCGCCAGGATAAGATTCATTGTCAGATCATCGTTACAGGCGGCAATGGAATCCGTACTGATACGAATGAGGTCAAGAAGCATCTTAGAGGTCATCGCAGAGCGGATTTCCATACCGCCTCGGGCGGTAACGGCACGTGCAGCCTGATTCCCCTCCCGAAGCTCCATCGCCCCGCTGAGATACACGTTGCGCCAGGGACCGCTCTCTGCCTGATATCCCAGCTGCTCCAGGGCGTCGGCGCAAAGCGCTTTTGCCTCCTCGTTGCCGGGATCGGCAAAGACCAGCTCTTTGGTAAGCTGGGCTACCCACTGATATTCGCCTTTTTCGTAGTCCCGGCGGGCTTTTTCCAGAGCAGCCTCCGCTCCACCAAGATACTCAACCCATTTTTTTGCTGTTTCCTCCGGCGTCAGAGGGTCAAGATTCACAGGGTTCGCGTCGTACCAGCCCATGTAATTCTGATATACCGCCTTGATGTTATGGGACAGGGTTCCGTAATACTGTCGTGTGTACCAGACCTTGTCCAGTTTTTCGGGAAGCCGGAGCAACCGCGATATTTCTGACGGAACCAGTCCCAGATTGATATAGTGAAGCGTCTGATCATGAATGTATTGATAAACCGCTGCACAGTTTTCCATATATTCCTTTATTTCCCGTGTACCCCAATGGGGCCAGTTGTGAGACTGGAACACTACATCGCTCTGATCACCGAATAACTGCTCCGCCTCCAGAATATAATCCGCCCAGGCCGCAGGATCCCGTACCTTAGCTCCGCGCAGGGTATAAAGGTTATGCATGGTACAGGTACAGTTTTCCGCCAGCCACAGCCCTCTGTATTTCGGGAAGTAAGCATGCATCTCCACGGGAGCCTCAGTATCGGGGGTAAGCTGGAAACGGATCTCCAGTCCGTCGATGACAAGCGTTTCATTTTTACAGATCTCATAGGTGGGCGCGATCAGACCGGTGTTTCCCACAGCCTGCCCCAGGCCGATCCCGATCCCCATCCTGCCATAACGTCCCGTTGAAAGCAGTGTGCCGTATTGATACTGCGCCCGACGTCCCATGGCAAAGCCGGCATATACGTTCTCGCTGACTGCATATTTCAGGAAGCCCCACGGTGCCAGAACCACCACCTTTCCGGAGGATAGCTGCTCATTAAGCGTCAGGGAGGCATCCGCCACCGCCTCTCTTTCGACCAGCCCCAGAACACCGCCATAGTGATCGATATGAGAGTGACTGTAAAGGATACCCTTGATCGCAAGCGGTCCGAAATGCTTTTCCATCAGCGCTTTTGCTTCGGCCATATTTTCACGGCACATCAGCACGTCAAAAACGATCCAGCCGTTGTCTGTGCGGATAAACGTGGCATTGGCCATATCATAGCCGCGAACCTGATAGATCCCGTCGCAGACTTCAAAAAGGCCCGCATAGGTGTTATACAAGGTGTTCCGCCACAGGCTGGGATTCACCGAGTCCGGCGCTTTATCCTCTCTTCGCATAAACGCATAGTCTGCCACATTCCAGACATCATTTCCTTCGTCGTCCCGTATGACGAGATCCTCCGCCGCTTCCATGAGGCCGCGAAGAGCACATTTCTTCTCGCTGTCATCCTCAAACGGCAGTCTCTCATACCACATCGCATTATTTCGAGCCGTAAATTCCGTGGCCGGATTTGGTTTGTTCATTTTTTCCTTTCTGCCGCTCTTTTTGCGGCCCGCAGTTTTTTCCCTGACGGATCCGGACTGAAGAACTGGAAGCCGTATCCATGGGATATTGAAACGACTTCATTATACCAAATAC
>CACZRA010000346.1 GCA_902783395.1 uncultured Lachnospiraceae bacterium | reverse complement strand
TACCCTGCGTCACATGAAAGACACCTCTTAGTGCTGCTTCGTTCCCGACCTGACACGGTTCGTGGGCTCTCATTGCGCAGGACCGGAAAGTCAACGTCCCAGACTCAGCCAGCCGAAATTTTATTTTATATCACTATAATCCCCGTGTCAAAGCCCCTGATTTAAATACGCCTCCTGCTCGGGCGTAAGCTTATCTATTTTCTTTCCGAGGAAATCAAGCTTCATCTCAGCCACCTTACGATCCACCTCGGAAGGCACATCAATGAGCATCTCCTTAAGCCCGGACCCGTTTTCAACGAGATATTTTGCCGACAGTGCCTGGATGGCAAATGACATATCCATGATCTCCGCCGGATGCCCGTCTCCGCAGGCAAGGTTTACGAGCCTTCCCTCTCCCAATACATAAACGGTCTGTCCCGTGGGAAGCTCATATCCTATTATGTTATTTCTTGCCTCCCAGGATCTTTTTGCGTTTGCATGTATCCATGCCATATCTACCTCACAGTCAAAATGACCGGCATTTGTGAGTATCGCCCCGTCTTTTATATTTTCGAGATCCTCGCTGTCTATTACCTTATCACAGCCCGTTACCGTAACGAAAATATCACCGTATCCTGCCGCTTCCTTCATGGGCATCACATCAAAACCGTCCATTATCGCTTCTATAGCTTTCACGGGATCGATCTCCGTCACTATGACTCTTGCACCGAGTCCCTTGGCCCGCATCGATACGCCTTTTCCGCACCAGCCGTATCCCGCAACCACGACTGTCTTTCCTGCAACGATAAGATTTGTTGTGCGGTTTATCCCGTCCCATACGGACTGGCCTGTTCCGTACCTGTTATCAAAGAAATGCTTCATCATGGCATTATTGACCCTTACCATAGGGAATTTCAGATCACCTGCCCTGTTCATGGCCTCCAGTCTTATTATGCCTGTTGTTGTTTCTTCGCATCCTCCGATCACATCCGGGATCAGATCCCTGTAATCTGTGTGGATACAGTGCACCAGGTCTCCGCCGTCATCTATTATTATGTTCGGTCCTGCGGAAATAACAGCGTTAATATGGCTTTTATACTCCTCATCGGTCGTACCGTGCCAGGCATGGACCTCCAGACCATGCTTTACCAGAGCTGCCGCCACATCATCCTGGGTTGAAAGAGGATTTGACCCTGTAATATACATCTCTGCTCCGCCTGCCGCCATGGTAAGACATAAGAAAGCCGTCTTTGCTTCAAGATGTACGGACAGAGCTACCTTTTTTCCGGCAAAGGGCTTTGTCTTCTCAAATTCATCATGCAAGGTCCTCAAAAGATCACAATGCTGTCTTACCCATTCGATCTTGGTCTCACCTGACGGTGCCAGGTTAATGTCCTTTATTTCACTTGCCATCATTCATCCTCCTGATCTGTATGATTTTCGGTTTCCCGTATTTACCCATACACGATTCACATCGTTTCTGAAATTAAGCTACACTGCTATGATACCAAAGGGCATTTTTCAGTTCAATGATTTCGTTTAAATTACAAATATCCCGGCCGGGATGACCGGCCGGGATATTATTATGATCTCAGTTTTCGGAATCGATCAAAGACCTGCGGGATTACCTGCCGGCCTTCTGCTGAATGCTGGCTCTCTCAGCCTGATCTGCAGCCTCCTGTCCCTTTACCGCTGACCAGAAAGCGCTTAATGCGTCCTGAGCCTTCTCAAGGGCTGACTTCCTTTCGTCAAGCTCTTCCTCGCTCTTTTTAAGCTGTGAGCTCTGGAAGGACTGTATTGCTGCCTGTCCGCTCTCTGCAGTTGCGACACCTGAAGCCTTCTGCTCATTGCTCTTTGCAAGCTGTGAACTCTGGAAGGACTGTACTGCTTCCTGTCCGCTCTCTGCAGTTGCGGCACCTGAAGCCTTCTGCTCATTGCTCTTTGCAAGCTGTGAGCTCTGGAAGGACTGAACCGCCTCCTGTCCGCTCTCTGCAGTTGAGGCGCCTGAAGCCTTCTGTTCATTACTCTTCTCAAGCTGTGAGCTCTGGAAGGACTGGATCGCTGCCTGCTGACTCTCTACGGTTGCTGTACCGGAAGCTTTCTGTTCATTGCTCTTTGCAAGCTGTGAGCTCTGGAAGGACTGGATCGCTGCCTGCTGGCTCTCTACGGTTGCGGCACCGGAAGCCTTCTGCTCATTACTCTTTTCAATCTGTGAGTTCTGGAAATTCGTCAGATTCTGCTTGTCGGTTGCAAGCCTCTCACTGCGTGCGTTCTGGGTTATCTGCGCCGATTCGAATTCCGATGTAGGTGAAGCAAATACAGGAACGACCGAAAGAGCAGTAATGGTGATAGTTGTGATCACCGCCACTAATTTTTTATTCATGATATTCTCCCTTCAAAGATAATATAAATAACAGCTTTTTCAAAATCTTCGGTCATTATACAACTTTAATTTTTGAAATGCAAGTATTATGTTGACCACACATTTTGTGGTTCATCCGGGGAGAAACCACTAAAAGATCAGGAAAACACTCTCCTGAGGACTTCGAGCATATTATTGACATCTATGGGTTTTGCGATATGTCCGTTCATCCCGGCTTCTTCTGCCTTTTTTATATCCTCCAAAAAAGCATTGGCCGTCATGGCTATGACAGGTATATCCGCAAGTCTTTCATCGTCCAGTCCTCTTATGGCCGCTGTAGCCTCATAGCCGTCCATTACCGGCATCTGTATATCCATAAGCACCGCATCATAATATCCCGGTTCGGAGGCCGAAACCTTATCAAGGGCTTCCCTGCCGTTTTCTGCTGTTTCCACCGTGAAGCCGAAGCTCACAAGCTGCATTTCGGCTATTTCCCTGTTTATCGGCACATCATCCGCTATAAGCAGTCTCCTGTTGCTGAAATCAACGATATTATTCTGCGGCTCTTTCTTTGCATTTTCTTCTTCGTCAGGCTCTGAGGTCTCCCCCCTCTGAAGCTCAAGATAAAACTCTATGATGAATTCCGTCCCCTTCCCCGGTGCGGTCTTTACGCTTATCGTGCCTCCCATGAGATCAATGATGCTCTTTGTAATGGACATACCGAGTCCCGTCCCCTGTATGCCGCTGACCGTCGAGGTTCTCTCCCTTTCAAATGCCTCAAATACCTTGTCGGCAAATTCCTCGGACATGCCTATCCCGTTATCGGCAACACGTATCTCGTATCTGCCCTTATCCTCAATATCACTTATACCCTCCCACGCCGTGACTGATACCCGTCCTCCGG
>CACZRA010000345.1 GCA_902783395.1 uncultured Lachnospiraceae bacterium | reverse complement strand
CTGTGGGTTTATCCCACACAAGGAGGGAAGAAACGTGCCACGTAAAGGACATATAGTAAAGAGAGACGTTCTGGCAGACCCTAAGTACAACGATAAGGTAGTGACAAAACTCATTAATTCCATCATGCTTGACGGAAAGAAGGGCGTAGCACAGAAAATCGTGTACAATGCGTTTGACAGAATCGAGGAAAAGACAGGAAAGCCTGCGCTGGAGGTTTTCGGGCAGGCAATGCAGAACGTTATGCCGCAGCTTGAAGTAAAGGCAAGACGAGTTGGAGGTGCTACATATCAGGTGCCTATAGAGGTGCGTCCTGACAGGAGACAGGCTCTGGGCTTGAGATGGCTCACCATGTTTTCGAGGAACAGATCCGAGAAGACCATGGAGGAAAGGCTTGCGAACGAGATCATGGACGCTGCAAACAATACCGGCTCGGCAGTGAAGAGAAAGGAAGACATGCACAAGATGGCAGATGCGAACAAGGCTTTCTCTCACTATCGTTTCTGATCGCCGGGAGCAGTAGGAGGAAAAGTTCTTGGGAAACGCAAAGAGTAGAGAATATCCCCTGGACAGAACCAGAAATATCGGTATCATGGCGCATATCGATGCCGGAAAGACAACCCTCACCGAGCGTATACTGTTTTATACAGGTGTTAACTATAAGATCGGAGAGACGCATGACGGTACAGCGACCATGGACTGGATGGCACAGGAGCAGGAGAGGGGAATAACCATCACCTCCGCAGCTACCACATGCCACTGGACTCTGGAGGAAAATGCAAAACCTAAGCCGGGTGCTTTGGAGCACAGGATCAATATAATTGATACTCCCGGACACGTCGATTTTACGGTTGAGGTCGAGAGATCTCTCCGCGTACTTGACGGTGCTGTGGGTGTGTTCTCCGCTAAAGAGGGTGTGGAACCCCAGTCGGAGAATGTCTGGCGTCAGGCTGACGGTTTTCATGTTCCGAGACTTGCTTTCATAAACAAGATGGATACGATAGGGGCGGATTACTATAATGCCTGCCAGACTATCCATGACCGTCTCGGAAAGAACACGATTTTAATGAATATCCCTATCGGAAAGGAAGAAACTTTCGCAGGGATAATCGATCTTCTGGAAATGAAGGCTTATTATTATGATGATAAGCAGGGAACAGAGGTCGATATAAAGGATATACCTGATGACCTGAAGGATGAAGCCGAGGAGAAGCATCAGGAGACCATTGAAGCCATCTGTGAGCTGGATGAGGATCTCATGGAACAGTATCTTGAGGATAAGGTTCCTTCGATAGACGATCTCAAAAAGGCTCTGAGGAAAGCTACCATAGCGGGAGATGCCATACCGTGCTTTGCGGGATCGGCATACCGCAACAAGGGTGTACAGAAGCTGCTTGACGGAGTTATAGAGTACCTGCCTGCACCGACGGATGTGCCGGATGCTGAGGGTACTGATCTTGAGGGCAATCCTCTCACCGTACCTTCAAGCGACGAAGCACCGTTCTCGGGACTCGCATTCAAGATAATGACGGATCCCTTTGTAGGTAAGCTGGCATACTTCAGGGTTTATTCGGGAACGCTGAAGTCGGGCTCGTATATCCTTAATTCCACGAAGAATAAGAAGGAGCGCGTAGGCCTCATACTTCAGATGCATGCAAATAAGAGAACGGAGCTGGACGAGGTGTTCTCGGGTGATATAGCAGCGGCTGTAGGCTTCAAGTTTACGGCTACAGGTGATACCATCTGTGATGACCAGCATCCGGTCATCCTGGAGTCGATGGAATTCCCTGATCCCGTTATAGAGCTCGCAATAGAACCCAAAACAAAGGCGGGTCAGGACAAGCTGGGACAGGCTCTCGCAAAGCTTGCCGAGGAGGATCCTACCTTCAAGGCACATACGAACGAAGAGACCGGCCAGACCATCATAGCAGGTATGGGAGAGCTCCATCTCGAGATCATTGTAGACAGGCTTTTACGGGAGTTCAATGTAGAAGCGAATGTCGGAGCGCCTCAGGTTGCTTATAAGGAGGCTATCACCAAGCCCTGCGATATCGAGGCAAAGTATATCAAGCAGTCCGGCGGACGCGGACAGTACGGACATTGTAAGGTTAAATTCGAGCCCATGGACGCTAACGGCGAGGAGCTGTTTAAGTTTGAGTCACAGGTGGTCGGAGGTGCTATTCCCAAAGAATATATCCCGGCTATCGGCGAGGGTATCGAGGAGGCCATGAAGACCGGAACACTGGGAGGCTTCCCTATCGTCGGAGTCCACGCGGTGGTTTATGACGGATCATACCATGAGGTTGACTCTTCCGAGATGGCATTCCATATTTCGGGATCAATGGCCATGAAGGATGCCATGGTAAAGGGCGGAGCAGTATTGCTTGAGCCTATCATGAGGGTTGATGTGACCATGCCCGAGGATTATATGGGCGATGTCATCGGTGATCTCAATTCCAGACGCGGACGAGTTGAGGGTATGGAGGACATCGGAGGCGGAAAGATGGTAAAGGCTCTTGTTCCTCTGGCTGAAATGTTCGGATACGCGACGGATCTTCGTTCCAGGACGCAGGGACGCGGAAACTACTCGATGTTCTTTGATCACTATGAGCAGGTTCCGAAGAATGTGGCGGACAAGGTTCTGTCGAAATAAGAAAAAACAAATTACTTGAAATAATACCGTATTAGAATTATAATCTATTGATATGCGGGCAGTGAATACGTCGGGAAAAGACGTACATTATAAGGAGGATAATTAAAATGGGAAAAGCTAAATTTGAACGTACCAAGCCCCATGTAAACATTGGTACAATCGGACACGTTGACCACGGTAAGACAACTCT
>CACZRA010000344.1 GCA_902783395.1 uncultured Lachnospiraceae bacterium | reverse complement strand
GTGATCCCACTCCGTCGAATAAGGGTGTCCTTCTTCATCAAGCGGCACCCTTCCCTCGCATGGATTTACGATCTCCAGCAGCAGCTGTTCCTTATATTTTGCCGTGATCTCTATGTATCTTTCATCCTCCGGCAGTTTCTCACACGCATGTATCGCGTTCTCCAGAAGATTGCTTATGGCTATGGCAAGCTGCATGTCATCCACTCCGGGATCGCACGGGATATTGACGGACGCCCTTACATCGATACTCTTCCTTTCTGCAACTGCAGCATAGTGTGTGATCGCTGCATTTACGGTAGTATTCTCACAGAAACGAGCTGCGGTCCTCGGTTCCAGTGAAAGTCTTTCTTCGAGACATCTTTCCACTTCCTCCGTCTTTCCGTCCCTGAGCAGAGACATAAGGAGCGCTTCAAAATGCCTCCTGTCATGACGCATGGCCCGGTCCTGCTGCATAAGCTCCTCTGTTGTCATAAGACGCTCTTTCATGCTTTCCGCCGCCATCTCGAGAATTGCGGCATCGGCTTTAAGCTTCAGTTCATTCTGTTTGAGCTCGGTCGCGTCAACCAGCGCATAAAGCTTTCCAAAGTATTCCCCTTCCTCTTTTAATTCTATTTCTTCAGGTGAATAGATCCGGTCATTCACCGTTATCGTCTCCTCCCGCACTACGGCATTTTTCACCTCTTCGAGCACCCGCTGCGGATCATTCTTAAGACCGGGACAGATATGTGTCGCCGGCTCGTTATAATACTGGACCACGCCCTGGTCATCCACTGCTATGACCCCCTCCGAAAGCCTGTCAAGCACAAACTCCTGAGCAATGTCTATGATCCCCAGAAGATTATATTTAATGATCGCTACAAGCATGAATACCGTACCTATCACGGTTCCCAGCATGGAAACATCGATTATGTAGGTGATCTCATTCAGGTGGAATATCTGAACGATAAAAAAAAGACTCTCTGTAAGAAAAGCGCAGCCGACTATCCAAAGCCGTTTTCTTGCGGATGCCCTTTTTTCCCTTCCGAGCGAGCTGAATATCCAGTAGATAACAAAAAGGATATATAGTATCTGAAGCTGCATAAAGAAATAATGAACTATGCCGTTCCCATGCAGCAGTACCGGAAACATCCCGTCAGTTCTGAATTCGGTCTCTGTATAGTACAGACTGTTGTGCCTGAGCGTGAGGATCACACCAAAGATGGCGGTGTGGATCACGACAAGAATACGCGGCAGTATGGCGGGCATCTTCACATGGCAGAGCTCGACGGAAAACATGAACAGTGCAAAGGTTATCCATACCCTTCCCAGATAGGACATCTGCAGCGCGGTAATATACGCCTCCTCGGTATCTGCCATGAGTTTAAGGAGACTTCCCGTGGTATTCACGAGGATAGCGATACAGCTGAGCTGGAGATAGGCATGAAGCTGCGTTTTGAGATTTCTGAAAACGATCCAGTTCTCGATGAACAGCCCGAATACGCTTACAAAAAGAACAGCCAGTATAAAACCCTTCATATCAGAATCTGTACTCCATATATCTGTCGAGCACCTCGGGGTATCTGCTCTTTGATACCGGGATCTGTTCCCTGCTCCTGAGAGTTATATCGGTTTTGGTCAGCTTGTCGACCGCTCCTATATTCACCGCTATCGATTCATGGCAGCGTACAAAATCCGATCCGCCGTGATTGGTCTCCATATATTCCGAAAAGCCTATCCTGAGCGTTGCAGTTGATATTACCTCATCCGAAGCCATGTGGTAGGAAACCACATGATTGCGGTAATCGATGTACATTATCTCATCCAGTCTCAGGGTACAGAAGCCGCTTTTTGATTTTACGGAAACGACTCTTTCTTCGTCCGTCATAACCCTTGAAACAGCCAGATCAAGTGTTGAGAACAGCTTCTCCTTCTCAACCGGCTTCAGGATATAATTGATCGGATTAACATCAAAGGATTCCAGCGCAAAAGAGCTTTCCGACGTGGCAAATATGATCTGTGCGTCCGGCTGGTTCCAGCGCAGATCCCTTGCCGCCTGTATTCCCGTAAGCATTGGC
>CACZRA010000343.1 GCA_902783395.1 uncultured Lachnospiraceae bacterium | reverse complement strand
TGAGCTGGCGGACCTTAAAGGTTCCGGCGAGAACGGAGCGCTGAGCGCATGTCTGGATGCAATGCTTTATTATGCAGGATCCGGAGCATCATCGGAGGAACTGCTGGAGACGGGCATAACATCCGATGTGCTGCTGGAATCCAATATCGAAGGAGATATACTTGCTCTCAGGGATATAGAGCTTTCGGATGTGCTTTATTATGTGTCGAAGGATTCTCCCGTGATCGCGGCTGCTCCTGACGGACCTGTACTGATAGTAGGTTATGACATGAATAATACGATAATCTATGATCCTTCGCTTGGTAAGACACATTACGTAGGGATGAATGATACAAAGGAAATGCTCTCGGAAACCGGGAATGAATATCTGACATATATTAACGAATAGAACAGCACTCCAAACATATATCATCGCAGGTCTAAATATGTTATACTGAATCCGAAGGGTCTGCAGAGATGGAATTCAGGAAGTTTCTTCAATTAATGTTGTAAAGGGCAGAAGGTATAGGGGGAAGGAATATGGTAAAGAAAGAGATGATAGCCATGCTGCTTGCCGGGGGACAGGGCAGCAGGCTCGGAGTACTTACTACCCGTATGGCAAAACCCGCGGTACCTTTCGGGGGAAGATACCGCATCATTGATTTTCCGCTTTCAAACTGTATAAATTCCGGGATAGATACGGTAGGAGTACTGACACAGTATCAGCCGCTCAGGCTCAATACACATATCGGCATAGGCATACCCTGGGATCTTGACCGCAACATAGGCGGTGTCACCATTCTGCCTCCCTTTGAGAGAAATATAAACACCGACTGGTATACGGGCACGGCAAATGCCATATATCAGAACATAGAGTATATGGAAAGCTTTAATCCCGACTATGTACTGATACTGTCGGGAGATCACATCTACAAGATGGACTATGAGGTAATGCTTGATTTCCATAAGAAAAAGGGAGCGGCAGTGACGCTTGCGGTAATGCCCGTACCCTTTGAGGAGGCAAGCAGGTTCGGCATAGTTGTGACCGATGACGCGAAGCAGATCACGGAGTTTCAGGAAAAGCCGGAGAATCCATCGAGCAATCTTGCATCCATGGGCATCTATATTTTCTCATGGAAGATATTGAGGGAAGCTCTGATGGCCAATTCCGACCGTCCTAATCTTGATTTCGGGAAGCACGTTATCCCTTACTGTTACGAAAAACAGCAGAAGATTTTTGCCTATGAGTTCAATTCATACTGGAAGGATGTAGGGACGCTTTATTCATACTGGGAAGCGAATATGGAACTCATAGACATTATCCCCGAATTCAATCTCTATGAGGAGTACTGGAAGATATATACAGAATCACAAGTGGTTCCTCCGACTTATGTCGGAAACGACGCATATGTTGAACGGGCTATAGTGGGAGAGAGGACCGGGATCTACGGCAGGATCTACGGATCTGTCCTGGGCTGTGATGTAAGGGTCGGGGCAGGGACCGAGATATATGATTCGATCATAATGAACGGGGCGAGGATAGGCAGGAACTGCCATCTGGAGAGAGCGATAGTCGCAGAGGATGCCGTGATAGGTGACAATGTCAGGCTCGGTACCGGTGATGAGAGGGACAATGATACAAGGCCGGATATTTATAACCACGGCCTTGTGACCGTGGGAGAGCGGAGCAGGGTGCCTGACGGTGTCGGGATCGGTAAAAACTCGGTCGTGGCGGGAGACTGCTCATCAGATGACTTTCCTAACGGAATGCTTTCTCCGGGAAGCACCCTGATAAAGGGAGGTGACAGAAGATGAGGGCGATAGGTATGGTTCTTGCCGGCGGCAACAGCCGGAGAATAAAGGAGCTCACCAAAAACAGAGCGGTCGCGGCACTTCCCATAGCAGGGAATTTCCGCAGTATTGATTTTGCGCTGTCTTCCATGACAAATTCCCATGTGCAGAATGTAGCGGTCTTCACGCAGTATAATTCAAGATCCATCACGGAGCATCTAAGCTCTTCGAAATGGTGGAACTTCGGCAGAAAGCAGGGCGGGCTTACCATATTTACGCCATCGATAACCGATGATAATAACCTCTGGTTCAGGGGAACCGCAGATGCGATGTATCAGAATCTTTCCTTTCTGAAAAACAGCCATGAGCCTTATGTGATAATCGCATCCGGAGACTGCCTGTATAAGGTGGATTACGGAAAGATCCTTGAATATCATATTGAAAAGCAGTCCGATATAACGGTAGTGATAAAGGATCTCCCGGCGGGCTTTAAGGCTGACAGATACGGATGTGTGAAGCTTGACGAAAACGGAAGAATCACGGATTTTGAACAGAAACCGTTGATAGCGCCTTCCAATACCGTATCCTGCGGTATCTATATCCTGCGCAGGCGTCATCTCATAGAACTGATAGAGGAATGCGCGGAGGATGACCGGCATGATTTCGTAAGTGACATACTGGTACGTTACAGGGATATCAAAGCGATATACGGATATAAGCTTGATACCTACTGGAGTAATATAGCTTCGCTGGATGACTACTACAAGGCTAACATGGACTTCCTGAAATATGAAGTACGGAGCTTCTTTATGGAGGAATATCCGGTTATTTACACAAAGGCGGATGATCTTCCGCCTGCAAAGATAAACGCGGGTTCGCATGTAAAAAACAGCCTTATAGCATCAGGCTCCATCATTAACGGTACGGTTGAGGATTCGCTCATTTTTAAGAAGAGCTTCATAGGAAACAACTGCTATATCAAGAATTCCATCATATTGAATGATGTGTATATAGCCGATAATTCCCATTTGGAGAACTGTATAGTGGAAAGCCACAGCACCATACACGGCGATTACTATCATAAGTGTGAGCAGGGAATAGATGTCGTGGTGGAATACGGCGACAGGTTCATAATCTGATATGTATATCATAGCCGGGCTGGGAAATCCCGAAAAAAGATATGAGCATACGAGACATAATACGGGATTTGAAGTGCTGGATATACTGTCCGATAAGCAGGGTATAGCCATGAATGATAAAAAGCACAGATCCGTTGCCGGGACCGGTGTGATAGAGGGCAGAAAGGTGCTGCTCCTGAAACCTCAGACTTATATGAATCTGTCAGGAGAAGCAGTATCAGAGGCGCTGGGTTATTATAAAGAAGATCCTTCTTCAAGCCTTATTGTAATATATGATGATATAGATCTTCCTGTAGGAAAGCTGAGGATAAGGGCTGAGGGGTCCGCTGGGGGACATAAGGGCATGAGGGATATTATCGACAGGATAGGCACCGAAAGCTTTACCAGGATCAGGGTCGGAGTCGGAGCGAAGCCTGCTGAATGGGATCTGGCGGACTGGGTTTTGTCCCGCTTTCCGCCGGAGGATGAGGATATAATGAAGACTGCACGTATCAGGGCAGCTGAAGCAGCCGTAGATCTGATCGTCCACGGTGCTGATCATGTTATGTCGAAATACAACGGATAAACGATGAAAGCGCTCACCGAACCGATAAAAGAGCTTGGGATATATGATGACCTGCGGCGCAGCCTGAACAAAAAAGGCATCACAGGAGTAACAGGCCTTACGGACTCAGCCCGTACGGTCTTTTCTTATGCCCTGACAGAGGGTATAAGACTGTTCATAGCTTCCGATCCCGTACGGGCGCAGCAGATTGAGGAGGAGGCATTTCTCTTCGGCAGGGAGGTGTACAGGTACCCTGCGAGGGATATGATGTTCTATCAGGCAGATCTTTCCGGAAATATGCTGTTAAGACAGAGGATGCAGGCATTGAAGGCCCTGTATGAATACAGAAGGAACGGGGACGGGGAAGGTCTTACGATGATAACGACCTTTGATGCCTTAATGGAAAGGACGGCACCTGCATCTTCAATAACGGAAAACCTCCTTCTGATGAAAAACGGCGACGTCCTGGACACGGAAGAATTTGCAAAAAAACTGACGGATCTCGGTTACGAGCGAAGCCCTGAGGCTGAGGAACCGGGTCAGTATGCCATAAGGGGCGGGATAGTGGATGTATATCCGCTCACGGAAGATAACCCTGTAAGAATAGAGCTGTGGGGAGATGAGATAGACAGTATAAGAGAGTATGACGCATTGAGTCAGAGATCGATCGAAAAGCTTGAGAATGTCGTGATATACCCTGCTACGGATCTTGTAACAGATGAGGATATGAGGCTTGGAGCCAGAGTAAAGATAATGGAAGAGGAGGAGCGGGTATATGAGAGCCTTCGGAAGGAAATGAAGACCGAAGCAGCCTTCAGGCTCAAAAGCTATTCGGATCAGATCTGCGAAGCGCTCCTGATGGGGATAAATATAAACCTCTCGCCGTACATAGGCTACCTGTATGAAAGGACGGAAAGTCTGCTGGATCTTATAAACGGTCCTGATGTAAGTATCATAATCGATGAACCTGCCAGATGTGAGGAAAAGGGGCATGCCGTATGGCAGGAATGGAGCGACAGCCTTATACACCGTATTGAAACCGGACATATGCTTCCCGGGGAGGGAAATGTACTGATATCTGCGGAAGAGGTGTTCGCAAAGCTCATGTCATTCCCCGTTCTGGCTGCCTCAATGATAAGCCTTCATCATGAGGATTATAAATATGCGGCGGAATACTCCGTTAATTCCCAGGCGATAAGCTCATATAACAACAGCTTCGACCAGCTGAGATCCGATCTTGAAAGATATAAAAAAAGAAAGAGCAGAGTGGTCATTCTTTCTCCTT
>CACZRA010000342.1 GCA_902783395.1 uncultured Lachnospiraceae bacterium | reverse complement strand
GCGTTTTCCAGAAAATCCTTTTCTTTAAGCTTCTCATCCGAGATATCGGTTATCTTGCCGACCACACGGATCTTCTTTCCGCCGCGCTTTACGACACGTCCCTCTATCCTTATCCATATATATTCCCCGGGTTCCTTAGAGCAGAATCTCACGTTCAGCGGTTCATTGGTATCTCCGTTAAGCAGCTTTATCACATTTTCAATATCAGCGCTGTGAACGAGCTCCCCCTTTGACAGCTTCTCAAAGGCGTGGTTCATGCTCCGTTCAACGGAATTATCGGCATCCTCCTCCATTATCGACCCATAGTATGTGACCACATCGGTATCATAAACATAGTCGAATATGACATCATCAGACCCCTCAAAGGCAAGCCTGTATCTCTCCTCTTCCGTAGACAGTTCGACAAAAAGCTCCTCTTCCCTCATCACATGGCGCCTTGCAAGGATACAGGCGATAAAGAAAGTCGGAAGTATGAAAATAAATTCCAGTGTGGGTGTCAGAACCGATGATCTGTACAGTACCATTGCCGCCTTAAAGGATGGCATATGTCCGTTAGCCGTGATCAGCCATCTTGCACTTATGGCAAAAAGACAGACATTCATCATGATATAGGATATTATGCTTAGTATGACCATCATGAGGGTATCAAGATATACAAGTGCAATAGCTATACCGATGAAAAAGCCCGCCCTGACAGTTACTTCCGGTATGAGCGAAAAAGTTGAAACTGCTATCATGAGCGTTATGGCTATATAATATTTGATTATCTTTATCGGCATTTTGCTGATATAGAGCATATACGGCGCAAGAGTCGCAAATATCAGCGAGAAGCATATAATAAACAGCAGATTATTTGAAATATGAATTACTCTTGACTTGCTGAGGACGATGATAAGAGGAACAATAAGAAGTCCCGCAAAAAGAATGTGACATATCAGAGATGTCACGGTTTCCTCATATGATCTTGATTTATTCAGTCTTTCTCCGTAGGTTCCCATCAGCAAAGATTCCGTGCATCCGTCCCAAACTTAAGGGGACAGCGATCAAAATACGACTGCGATCACTACTCATCAAAGGCGGCAGTCACATAAAAAGCCCCGCTGCTTTCATCCTGTCTCACCCGGATTACTGTGCCGGTACGGGATCTGAGAGCTTCCTGTCTCGGATAGTTGCCCGACATCGCCACAGCAGGAACTATGGTATAGTATACCACAAGTCCGTCCTGTAGATAACCCTCTTCTACAGACACCTCTGCTCCTTCCTTCACCCATTCATAATCTATTTCCATTTTGAATTCCATCTCCCGCATATCAGAGCCTCCATCTACCGGTTGCGGAGCTTTTCAGGCGGCATCGTGCGGACTCTCATCCCGTTGATCTCCACCCTGTCATCTACCGTGATAACGAGACACTCCTTACCGTCTATAAGCCTTGTCTCTATGAGATCGCATCTTTCCGGATTGACCTTTATCACAATATCAGGAGTCCTGATGTCTATCTTTTTTATTCCCGGGAGATTTGAAGCCTGTACATATGGAGTCCCATTCTCTTCGTCACTATCGGATATGTCCTTTACGGCCTCGTCATACTTCCAGTCATAGTCCTCCATAGCCTCATCGGCTACACCGCTCCGTTCGAAAACCTTTCTTATCTCATTTTTATCCATGAGATAGGGCTCGGTATCATCAGAATGATCCCTCAGCATGATCCTGACATTCTCATTGATAGCCATAACATCGGGAAGGCTTATCTCTTCCCCCAGTGTTTCCGTTACAACCGTATTAAAGAAATCGGCCTGGTATCCGGCAGTCAGAGGTCTTTCAGCCCCAAGCACCGTATCAATAAAGGAATCCTGAAGCTCTTCACTCTTCTTTGAATAATAAAGCGTATAATGGATATCAGACGTACGGTCGTTAAAAGCGGGAAACAAAAAACCGTGGGCGGGATCCGCCACTATCCAGTCCCTTATCTTTTCCGTGATCCGGTTTACCTCGGGATCATAGGACAGAGTGCCTTTCTCCAGCTTTACCGGGCAGATCGCACAACAGATATAGTCATACACTCCTTCCGAAGCATCCTCGTTAACTATCAGATCGGATGTAACTCCCGGAATATCATAGACTGCATGTATGAGGATGATGTAGTACTTTTCTACGGTGTCATAGCTGTCTATCACCCTGTCATAAAACCTGTCAATAAGATCGTCATCTTCAAGATGAGAATCACGGAGAGCAAGCAGCTCCGCCTGCTTTCCGCCGGCCGCCTCCTCCGCCAGCGGAAATTCCAGGTCCATGATATTTTTACCCGGGGTCCCCGTAAGCGTCCTCTTGAATATCTCAAAATACTTGTGCTGTTCCTCATCGGACAGGCTCATAAAGGCATCCTTTGAGACTGCCTGCTTTTCTTTTTCATTATTGACGTAACAGCCGCAGATACGGTCGATAGTGCAGTTGTCAGGCGAAAACAGCTTTTTTATCTCTTTTATTTCATTACCTGTCATTTGGGATTCTCCGTAAAAAGGTATGATCTGTCCCTGTAAGAGGATATGATCAACCTGATGTTAACCTGGATTATTGTTGCGATTCGCTGAAGGGAGCACCGGATCACAGGTGAGTCTGATACCGAGCTTTCTGAATACTGCCTCGTCAACACTTGACAGCATTACGGTCGAATGTGCTTCGCAGCCTCTCATATAAGGCAGCTGCTCAAGAGTGAGCCTTGCGTTCGGATCCGTAGCCGCCGAAACAGAGAGCGCTATCAGCATCTCATCCGTATGAAGTCTTGGGTTATGGGAACCGAGGTACTGTGTTTTTAAGGTCTGTATAGGCTCGAGCGATTCCCTGCTTATAAGGTGTACGGGATGGGGTATACCCGCATTCAGTTTAAGTGAATTGATGAGGCAGGAAGCCACCGCTCCGAGCAGATCATTGGTCCTTCCGGTCATAAGGCGTCCGTCGTGGAGCTCTATCGCTGCGCAGGGGGTTCCGGTTTTTTCCATACGCTCCCTCGCGGCTACTACAACCTTCCTGTCTTCTGTCACGACACCGGCCTGCTTCATTACAAGCTCAAGCTTTCTCACTACACCGGCATCAACATTACCGAGCTTTAAGTCGCAGGCTCCCTTGAAGTATCTTCTTATTATCTCCTGCCTTGAGGCCTCCTGACAGACTTCATCATCTATTATGCAGTTCCCTGCCATATTAACTCCCATATCTGTAGGAGATTTATAAGGACAGTCACCGAGGATCTCCTCAAACATGGCCTGCAGCACGGGAAATATCTCTATGTCACGATTGTAATTTACGGTAGTCTCACCGTACGCCTCCAGATGGAAGGGATCGATCATGTTGACATCATTAAGATCGGCAGTAGCTGCCTCATATGCAAGATTTACGGGATGCTTCAGAGGAAGGTTCCATATCGGGAATGTCTCAAACTTTGCATACCCCGCAGTTATCCCTCTTTTATGCTCATGATAGATCTGGGACAGACATGTCGCCATCTTTCCGGAACCGGGACCGGGGGCAGTAACGACTACAAGAGGTCTTGTGGTATGCACATACTCGTTTTTTCCATAACCTTCATCGGAGACGATCTTACTGACGTCTCCCGGATATCCCTCAATGACATAGTGAAGGTAGCTGTTGATGTTATGAGCTTCGAGCTTGTGTCTGAATTTATCTGCAGCCGCCTGTCCTGTATACTTGGTTATAACCACCGATGAGACATAAAAATCCATGTCCCTGAAGCTTTCAACGAGCCTGAGTACATCGCTGTCATAGGTTATCCCGAGATCTCCGCGTGTTTTGCTCTGTTCGATGGCAGCTGCCGATATGACAATGACTATTTCAGCCTGATCCTTAAGATTTGAAAGCATTTTGAGCTTGGAATCAGGCTCGAAGCCCGGGAGAACCCTTGATGCATGATAATCATCAAAGAGCTTTCCCCCGAACTCCAGATAAAGCTTATCGAATTTTTTTATTCTCTCTTTAATATGAGCTGACTGAATCTGCTCATATTTTGCATTATCAAAACCTGTGCGTACTTCTGCGGTATCCTGATGCATATCAGGCATCGCCGTCAGTCTTGAACGCAGATACAGCTTTTTCAAGGATCTCCGTTACTTCAAGGGTCTTGTCAGCTTCTTCCTTGATCGTCGCTATTGTTGCACCGATCTCCTCCATGGATGCATTCGTCTCCTGACATGAAGCCGCATTCTCCTCAGAGATGGATGAAAGAGCACTTACATCATCCAGCACCTGTGCTTTCGCCGCATCAAGCTCCTGACTCTTCTCTGCTATGGTATGTATGGCTTCTACAGTGCTTCCGACCTTATCATTTACTACGCTGAAACTGTCGCTGACCTGATTAAGGACTGTTCCTTCGTTATTTACCGCATCGGAAATCTGTCCTGCATATTCTACGTTCTTGTCGGATGTAGCTATGATTTCATCGACTATAGCCTTGATCTCCTTGGATGACTGGTCAGACTGTGAAGCAAGGCTCGATATCTCACCTGCCACGACCGCGAAGCCCTTTCCTGCCTCACCTGCTCTTGCAGCCTCTATGGAAGCATTGAGAGAAAGGAGGTTTGTCTGGGAAGCTATGCTCTCTATCACGGATGCTGCCTCGGCGATCTTCTTGACAGCCTCTGACGAGGTGTTGATACCGTCAACCACGGATTTTGAAACCTTGATAGTATCGGCATTTGCCTTCATCAGCTCATCAAGCGCAGACTGAGCTGTCCTGTTTTCGGCCTCGACCTCCTTTGCGTATGTCGTAGCCTCATCGGTAAGTGCCTTGATACCGTCTATATCGTCTCCGATCTGTATCATGTTGACCTGTGTATTCTGTACGGATTCAGCCATTTCCATTGAGCCCTTTGACAGATCGTCAACCGCACGTACGACACCCTCTGATGCGGAATTGACGGTCGTGACTCCGCCTTCGACATCGTCCATGTCCTTATGGAGCTCACTGACATCATTAAGTATATCCACAACAATAGACTTTATCTTGGTACGCACGGTAACCGTATCGTCTGCTATCTCTGCAAGCTCCCTTACAGATGCCTGAGGATGCTCCTGGCTTGTAAGATTTCCCTCCGCAAGAAGCGCAAGCTCATTCGTGACGCTGTTGAGAGAGCTTACGATACTCCTCGATACAACTACTATGATGACAGCAAATACCACTATGAGAATCACAACGAGAATAATCATTGCAAAGACAGAGGATCTTATCGTAGCGGATACATCAACCTGAGGTGATCCGGCCCATGATGCGCCAACGATCGCATTGTTCCCGTCACGCACCGGCATATAATACACATAATAGTCATGCCCTCCGACATTTACGCCCTTTGCATGGACATCCTCACCGTTCTTGACCTTCGCCCAGATCGCCGCATCCATCTGTGTACCTTCATTACGGTTGCCGTCATCCTTTATGACCGAGGTGATGAATCTCGTATCTCCCATGAAAAGCGTAAGCTCGATATCCTCTTTCTTAAGTGAATCGATATAGTCATGCTCATAGGTGGGCTCACCTGTATTGATAATATCCCATTCATAATACTGCCTCAGTCCGTCAGCTGCGACACGGAGCTTCTGATATGTATCCTCCTCCATGGTGGTCGTCATGGTCCTCGCTGTGACTATACACAGTATCAATCCTGACAGGACAAGCGGAACAAATCCGATCATCAAAAGCATCTGCGTCATACTAAGTTTCTTTTTCATCACCTTCTCCTTTCCAATCTCTCAAAGTGATATGGAATTTTTTTATTTCAAGCCGATTCTCAGATCCGGTATAACAGACTAACACATTTTACAACGATTATCGGAAATAATCAATCCTAAAATACATCATTTTGTAAAAAAACAGGATCCCCGTACTATATCTTGTGCGAAGATCCTGTTTCTGCCTTATGTTTTCAGTTTTATTTGAAGAAGGACATATCCTGAGTAAGTCTCTGTGCAAGCTCGTTGAGTTTATCCGCAGAGCCGGCAAGTACATTCACGGTTGCATTGAGCTCCTGCATGGAAGCCGAGGTCTGCTGTGACGCAGCCGCATTCTGCTCGGATAGTGCCGAAAGTGAACCCATCGCGTCAACGACAACATCCTTGGCAGACAGACAGGTGTCCGCGTTACTTGAAATGGAGCCTACGCCGCTGACCGTAGTCTGTATATTGGTGATAAGGTCATGTATGGAATCAACCGTAGCCTGAAGGACCTCCTGCTGCTCCATGGCCACCTTCTTAACCTGCTCGGCCTTGAGCGTTGCCTGCTCCGACTGAGCCAGAAGGCTTGCCATCTCCTTACGTATCTCCTCAGCCGTTGTATTGGAATCTGTTGCAAGGCTTCCGATCTCTGTAGCGACAACCGCAAAACCTCTTCCGGCATCACCAGCACGGGCAGCCTCAATGGAGGCATTCAATGCAAGAAGGTTGGTCTGGGAAGCGATATTCGTGATCATATCAACCTTCTCATTAACGGTGTTGACAGCCTGGCTTGTGGCATTGATCGCTTCGGTGATCTCCTCGACATTCCTGTTCATCTCTTCGGAGCTCCTCATCAGCTTGTCAAGCTCGTCAGCAGAGGTCTGGCTGGAGGTGTTCATTTCATCTGCGGTTCCTGCGAGCATGTTCGTGTTCTCGGTAACTCCCGACACGGCTACATCAATATTACCGACGCTTTCGGTAGCCTGCTGGATATTATCAGCCTGCTCCGTAGCCCCCTTCGCGATCTCCTGTATGGCATTTGACACATCATCAGCCGTATGGCTTATCTGTCCCGCCGTATCCGCAAGATCATTGGATGAGTTTCCGAGAGTAAGGGTCGTATCCTTGACATTGGATATGATGCCGCGCAGGGTATCTATGACGGAGTTTGTATCCTTGATCATGCCTCCGATCTCGTCGTCGTAGTCAAGGTACTGATCCACCTTCACGAACTCACCCTCCGAAAGTCTTGACAGTGAATTCGAAATGACCTTCGTGCTGCCCATGATATATCTCATCACGCTTATGCATACAAAGCCTATCAGAGCGATCACTATCACCAGAATGACTATGAGAACTATTATCTTAGTCCTTATCTCAGCCTGCATCTCGGCGTTTTTATAAGTTGCATATTCCTCTATGATATCCTGGAAATCTCCGATGATCTCACGTGCTGCAAGAAACGCAGGGTACTGATCTTCATATGCTCCGGAATGATCATGAGGGTTATAGGACTGCTCCCACGCCTGCACAAGGCTTTTGGCCTGAGCTACAAGATTGGCGCAGGAATCGGTCTGTCCGGACATACGGAACTCATTATTGAGATAAGGATCACTTGCGAGCTCGGTTCCGAGCTTATTAAGACCGTCATACACCTGCTGCTTGTTGCTGTCATAATCATCGAGGTTTCCTGCCACGTCGGAGGACCATCCCTTCATCTCCATGAGATAAGCCCTGTCACCGCCCAGCTGTGCCTGATAGAAGTCACGATCCGTAGAGAGCACGGTATCGATCATACCGTTCAGTTCGTCGAAATAAACCTGCTTAGCCTCATTCAGCGTCGATATCTCGCTCACTCCGGAATAGATCCCGAGTACGATCGCAAGTATCGCCAGCGGGAGCGTCATAATGCCAAGCTTCACCATAATACTCTGTTTCTTTAACATCTGCCTTTACCTCATTCTTCTTTATAGAAAACTCACTTCCAGTATGTAATGCCTTAAAGCATTACAAACAAAATTGTAACATAGGAAATAAACACTCACAACAGCGCATCTCCTATAATTCAGATCTTAAAGAAGTCAAGATCCTCCTCAAGCTTCTTCGCAAGATCATTGAGATTGCCTGCCGACTCTGAGAGTACGTTGACCGTTGCATTAAGCTCCTGCATGGATGCGGATGTTTCCTGCGTCGAGGCGGCGTTCTCCTCTGAAATGGCGGAAAGCGAATCCATCGCATCCACAATGATGGTCTTGCTCGCTGCGGATTCCTGTGAGAGTCCGGATATGGTGGTAACGCCGTCAACAGTGGTTCCCACACCGTCGATAAGTTCATTTATCCGTCCCACCGTATTCTGCAGCACAGTATTCACGTTTCCGGTTATCACCGTTACCTCTTCGGTCTTTGCGATGGCATTCTTGGACTGCTCAAGAAGCTTTGACATCTCTGATCTTATCTCCTCGGCAGTCTGGGCGGATTCGGTGGCAAGCTTTCCTATCTCCTCGGCTACCACGGCAAAGCCCCTTCCGGCTTCCCCTGCCCTTGCCGCTTCTATTGAGGCGTTCAGAGCGAGCAGATTGGTCTGTGAAGCGATGCTGGTGATACCGTCCACCTTCTGGTTCACTCCTTCTACCGCCGCATTCGTCGCATTCATGCCTTCGGATATCTCTGCCATGGCACTGTTCATGGCTTCCATATTTGAAGAGAGCTCCTTCATGGCGTCTGCTGAAGAATTACTCGAATCACTCATGGATGTGGCCGTGGAAGCAAGTCCTTCCGCATTATTCGCCACGTTCTGTATCGCATCTGACAGGGTTCCGATGTTCTCAGTTGCTTTCTGTATGGTATCAGCCTGTTCCGTAGCACCCTTTGCAACCTCCTGGACCGCTTCAGAAACATCATCCGTAGTCTGGCTTATCTGCTCGGCAGTTTCCGCAAGAGACTGTGAGGATTCTCCGAGATTCCTCATCACATCCTTCAGATCGGCTACCACTCCCTTCACATGATCAAGTACACTGTTGGTGTTCTGTACGATATTTCCGAACTCATCCTTCCGTCCTTCGTACCCTCTGATCTCATGAAACTCACCGTCCGCAAACTTTTCAAGTGCATGATTTATGGCAGTTATGGGCTTTACGAAAGAATTCGCCGTGATAAGCACAAGTATGACAGAACCGATGAGCAGGATAATGCCTACTATGGCTATGATAAGCGCGCTCTGTCTCGCATGTGCCGTGACATCATCCTTGTGCTGGGCTGCTACAACCGTCCATTCGGTATGCGGCTCCTTGACATACGCCATCATGCCGACATAGCCTCTTCCGGTATCGGATTCGTATGTACCCTCATCCTTACCTTCGGTCATAAAGGTCGATGTGCCGAAATTCTGTTCTTTATCCGCATCTATGGAATACTCCGCATGGGCTACGATATCTCCGTCCCTGTCAACGATAAAGGCCTCATATCCCTTATTTGCAAGAAAATCATGAAAAGCTTCAAGATTATAGTTTCTCTGTACGGTACCGACCACACTGCCGTCGTCTCCGTAGACAGGCACTATTATGGAAGTGATCCTTGAGCCCGTGGATTTGCTGACGATAAGATCGGATACGTAGGTTTTACCGGATACTCCCTTCTGGAAGTATTCCCTGTCCGATACATCGACACAGTCTCCCACTGTACGGACACGCTGCATGCCGTCCGCTCCGGCTATGGCTATGGCATTACCGTCGGCAAAATAATCATCCACATCCTTCAGGTATGCAAGTATCACATCATCAGAGGGAGCATTCTCATTACCCTCAAGATAGGCTACCACGGCAGGTGACTTCGCAATCCCCTGTATGGCCGCGACATTCTGATCGAGTATACCCGAAAACTCAGCCTCGATCTCCTTACACATGAGAAGGTTTGTCTGCTCCGCATCCTCTATGGCCTTGCTCATGATGGACTTGTAGCTTATCACGAGTAGGACAACTCCCAAAACAACAAGCGGCACAAGCGCCATGATAAGCAGCTGCACCTTCACCTTAAATTTAGACATGATACCATCACTCTCCTTTTTGTACGCCCCTGTAATCGGCAGAATAATATAAGATTTTACCACCTGATCCGTTTCAAGTAAAGAACGAGGTAGATCGCAGCAGCAATAAATGACAAGACTGATATGAGTAATCCGGTCATAAAATACGGGATATGGTATATAAGGCTTATATGATGGATCCCGGGCGGTATGGAAAGCAGCATGAACAGGTTGTAAAAGGTCTCCGCTTCAACCCTTTCCGTTCCGTCAAGTGTTATCTCCCACCCTTCGGAAGCAGGCATGGCGAGCAGCAGCTCCCTGTCTTCCGGCATGTCTATGATCCCCTCGATATGGTCATCCGTAAAATCCGTAAGGGTCAATGTATCCTCCGACAGCATCTCAGTGAGCTTTCCCATTTTTTCGGCATCAAATCGGTACAGCGAGATATACATGGTATCATCTGTATCCGAAACAAGAGTGACAACGGTGCCCTTATCAAGCCTCCCCAGATCCAGAATGCTGTCATAGTGAAGATCATCAAATTTTTCGTACATTTCATCGTCGAAATCCGTATATTCTTTTATTTCATCCACATCCGCATAAGTCCAGGCATAATAATGTCCGTCTTCCGGGATGCTTATCACCGTCTTTCCCGGTTCATCATCAATATATCCGCCGTCTATGTCTGAAAAGATCTTATCGCCTGAAAGCTTAAGCGATACCGTATTCTGGAACCCGAGCGGATCTTCGTACGGATCGTCCCTTTCATCAAACTCATAACTGCACGAAGGCACGGTATAGCCGAAAGGCAGCGCAAAAGCATTTTCATACAGATAGTCTTCTCCTTCCTCATCCTTAAAGGAAGCAATATCATAATCCGTCTGATTGTTTCTGTAATAATTGGCGATCACATAATTCACCCCCATTACCGCCGAAGTGAAGGGTGTGAGTCCTTCTCCCATGTAATGTACGCGAGATGCCTTCATCCCGAATTTTTTATAGTAATCCGTAACCCCTCTGTCTATTGTGGACGAGAAATAAGAGACATCGTGATAGCCGGATAGACAGGATATATTCCGTATGTTCTCATCTTCCGTATCAAACCGTGAAAAAAGCCCCTGATTGAGACGGTTCATACCGGCTCCCTCTTCCGCAAGTGCCCTGTAAGACAGTACATGCCTGAAATATGATTCCCTTGACACATCTCTGAGCGAAGTCATATTGAAATTGAAGATCAGTTCAAATACAACCACCGTTCCCAGCGCATACTTTCCCCATTTCCCGAATTCCGTTTTTTTGAAGATATATACAGATGCCAGAAGCATGTACATCAGAATAAAAACGGCATTCATGATCCATGTGTATATATCCGTATGATCCTCATTACGGCAGAAAACAAAGCATGCCGCAAAAAATACCGGAGGAACAGCGGCAGAGACAGCCGGTCTTATTTTGCCGAACTCTTCCGCCCCTGTAAATGCCATGGATGCGCAGCAAAGACATACTATGATAAACAAAAAAGCCTGTCTTGCGGGAATGGAATCAGGATAATTCATACCGTGCCATATGAATTCCAGAAGATTCAGATCGAAGG
This sequence comes from uncultured Lachnospiraceae bacterium, assembly GCA_902783395.1. Taxonomy (GTDB): domain Bacteria; phylum Bacillota; class Clostridia; order Lachnospirales; family Lachnospiraceae; genus NK4A144. The sequence continues at coordinate 1,432 of CACZRA010000342.1, read as the reverse complement.
AAAGATAAAAAAAAGCGATAAGCCCCCCTCTTATGATCCTGATCCTTAAAGGAATATTCCTGTTAAGAAAGAAAAGCGGGATAAGGATCAGTACAAAAAGTGACGCGTACAGCCCGGGCTCATGTCCCAGAGAGGTCTCAACCTTAACGGCCATAAGTGATCTGGTCATCAGTTCCGGAACGGACATATAGAATTTCAGCTCGCCGGGAAGGCTTTTCCCGGTAAATGATGTAGCTCTTACAGCCATGTACTCCGGTATAAGAAGCACTGCGGACATACCGCCTGCCAGAGCGGTAGCCGGTATGGCACGTGCCGCCCCCCTTATGAAGGATAAGATATCCTTTGATTCCTCTGCAGAAAAGACAAAGAAATAGATCACAAGAAAGATGCCCATTATCATGGCAATGTAGTAATTTGTCCACACCGTAAAGGCCATGGTCAGGATATACAGCGCGGAACCCTCTCCCTTTATAAGCTTTTCATAGCCCATAAGGACAAGCGGCGCAAGGGCTATCCCCCACATCCACATGACATTCCAGTCAAAAGCGGCACAATACCCCGAAAAGCCGTAGCAAAGGGAGAGCAGGACACAGACCCCCACGGGACAGTCCGCGGATCTGTATCTTAAATATCTGCACATGAAAGAGGAAGAAAGAGCGATCTTCATATATGTTATAAGCGTAAGGAATTCAAGCAGATATCCCTCGGGTACGAGAACGCTTAAGAGATTAAGCGGATCAGAGAGATAATAAACATACATGGCATAGAATGAAGCCCCCAGTCCCAGATCAAAGCTGTACTTCAGACTCTGTCCGTTTATCAGTCTCCTTCGAAGCTCATAAAGGAAAGGCAGATACTGGTGATAGAGATCCTTTCTCAGAAAGGTTGCTTCCCCGAAAGGGAATATCCCCTGTATGATACTGTATATGAGCAGCATTACAAGCGACAGCGTAAAGGCCGTCATATACGGGTGTTCCTTTACTGTTTTATCTGTCCCTGTCAAAAAGCTCATAATACTGTAGTTTTCTGTATTTACCGATCAAAGGATCTTCCTCTGCTTCCCGTGTTCCCAGAAGCCTTCCATCCCGGTCCATGATACGTATGGCGGAAAGCACAGGGTATTCCCCCGCAACCTCATCAAGGAAGACCCGGTAAGGATAAGCACCCGCTCCCGCTATACGAAGGACATCATTTCCAAGCAGGTTCGCACTTGTATTTCTGCCGTGCTCCTCGCCGATATCAAAATTGGCCCAGATCACATAGGGCACCACGTATCTGTTTTCCACATCTTCTTCGCTCAGATTTCTGGTATCCTTGCCCGCGACCCTTAATACCGGTCTTACTACGGGATCCGACGGCTCGTGATCTCCGAAAAAAACTATGACAGTGGGATCATCGGTTCCGGAAAAATAATCCGTAAGATATTCAAATG
>CACZRA010000341.1 GCA_902783395.1 uncultured Lachnospiraceae bacterium | reverse complement strand
TCCCCTTGCGATAAAGGGGGATACGGTGATAAATCCTTTTCCCGCAGGCTTAATGAAGCAGATAAACGCATATTTCGGCTCGGAAAAGAAGAACAGGATTCAGGAGAAGCGTTACCGGAAGGAAAAGAGCAGGTACGACAGGATCGTTGCCTCCGGAAAGACTCCCGGCTATGAGATCCCGCGTTTTATTCCCATAGATCAGGAGCAGATAAGACAGAACATACTGGGGCTGATTGACAACCTTCTGGATCATCTGAAGATGCTTAAGGAAACGGCAGATACCAGAGACTATAATATGGAGGCCATGCTGACAGCCGGAGAGCTTACCGGACTTGCCGAAGGAGAGGTAGAGACCCTCAGCAAGGCCGAGGCAAAGAAGAAAGCCCTGAAGCTTATGGAGGAGGTCGGCATACCCAATCCCGAGGAAAGATACAGTCAGTACCCTTTCGAATTTTCGGGGGGCATGAGACAGAGGATAGTGATAGCCATAGCTCTTGCGGCGGATCCCGAGATACTGATCTGTGATGAGCCTACCACGGCTCTGGATGTGACCATACAGTCACAGATCCTGGAGCTCATCAACCGTATCAAAAAGGAGAGGAAGCTCTCCGTGATCTTCATCACCCATGATCTCGGCGTGGTGGCCAATATGGCGGACAGGGTGGCTGTCATGTACGCAGGTAAGATAGTGGAATACGGAACGGCTTCGGAGATATTCTATCATCCGGCACATCCCTATACCTGGGCGCTTTTATCCTCCATGCCGGATATGGATACAAAGGATAAGCTGGAGGCCATACCGGGGACCACCCCCAATATGCTGTACCCGCCTAAGGGGGATGCCTTTGCGGCAAGGAATAAATACGCACTTGAAATAGATTTCGAGGAGATGCCTCCCATGTTTAAGATCACGGATACACATTATGCGGCTACATGGCTTTTGCATCCGGAAGCGCCGAAGGTGGAGATACCGGCAGTGATAAGGGAAAGAATAGAGAGGATGAAGTTGAGGTATGGCGGTACAAACGAGTGATGATAATACCGCAGAGGCTCTCCTCAGGGTAGAGCATCTTTGCCAGTATTTCAGAAAAGGAAAAAACGTAAACAAGGCGGTTTCCGATGTAAGCTTCACCATAAATAAGGGAGAGGTCTTCGGTCTCGTGGGTGAGTCGGGATGCGGCAAGACCACTACAGGAAGAGCCATAATAGGGCTTTACCAGCCCACATCAGGTGCGATCTATTATGGCGGGGAAAGGATAGACGGTCTCGGCAAGAGAGGCAGGAAGAAGCTTGCTTCAAAGATACAGATGATATATCAGGATCCTATCTCAAGCCTTGATCCCAGGATGACGGTGTATGATATCATTGCAGAGGGACTTTTGATAAACGGTGAGAGAAACAGGGACCGGCTTGACAGTAAAGTCTATGAGATCCTGGAGCTTGTGGGGCTTACAAAGGAGCATGCAGCCCGGTTTCCCCATGAATTTTCAGGAGGGCAGCGTCAGAGGATAGGGATAGCGAGGGCTGTCATCATGGAGCCTGAGCTTATCATTGCCGATGAGCCGGTGTCGGCTCTTGATGTATCGGTACAGGCGCAGGTGATAAACCTTTTAAACGACCTGAGACAGAGGCTTGGCCTTACCATTCTCTTCATTGCGCATGATCTCTCGGTAGTCAAGTATTTTTCGGACCGCATAGGCGTGATGTATTTCGGCAGGCTGGTGGAGCTTGCTTCTTCAAAGGAGCTATTTGACCATCCCCTTCATCCCTATACGAGATCCCTGCTTTCCGCCATTCCGCTCCCTGATCCTGTCTATGAAAAGATGAGGCAGAGACAGGTTTACAGACCCGGAGAGGACGGAGATCCTGATTATCTGGGAGAGGATACATCCCTTCTGGAGGTGAGGGAAGGTCATTTCGTAATGTGCACCGAAAAGATAAGGGAGAGTCTGGCCGGGGAGATCGATGAGAGCGTATGACATCCTGAAATGCGTATTTTCAGGCCTCCTGCTGGCACTTATCGTTTTTATTATCCAGAAGGACCGGGGATTCGGGCTGTTTCACTGCCTGAGTGATGCCTGCTTCTCCTCGGGAGTGATGCTCGCGGGTGCCGGAGGACTTTTATTTGCAGCATCCAAAGGTGTGTTTGACCTTATGTTCTACAGCGTCAACAGCCTGTTTACCGTGACATTCAGGAGAGAGCGCAGCGGGAGCTTTGCGGAATACACAGCCGAAAAGCAGGAGAAGAGAAAGGATTTCAGAGCCCTGCTCATTACGGGGGCGGTCTTTATTCTTTTATCGGTAATATTTCTTATGATCGACGGAGCGTCATAAGAAAACACAGGACATAACAGCAGGAAACAGGAAGGTATATGGGACAGAGGAGAATCCTGTATTACGGCTATGACCGCAATACAGGGTTTTACGCCGTTTTTCTGGCATTATCCTTAAGCTATCTGATACTGCTCATCCTTTTCAGGAGGATGGCGGAGAAAT
>CACZRA010000340.1 GCA_902783395.1 uncultured Lachnospiraceae bacterium | reverse complement strand
CACCCTTCCGTATTCATAGCGGCCACGGTCACTGTTTTCTCCACCTGCCGCATTCTGCATTTCCTCATCGTTCAATTCCATATTTTTGCTATCTGCCATTGTCTTATCCTCCATTTTGATTTCTGCCCTGCTTTAGGGCCTTGTTCTTTGTGCTTTGTCTTTTTATACGTGAGGCCTTCCCGGCCTGTCAGCGTTTTTGCGGATTCGGTCGTTTTTCGTGTATATCTGGTATTATACAGCTGGTATGCCCGCCATTGAGCCGATTTCACTTCCAAACCTGAGATAACATGTTATAATTATAGCAAATGAAAAAATGCTTGCATTATGTTTCGTTTCCCATATATAACATCATTGGATTGGACTGATAATTTACAAATGGCCCTCGGATACAGGCAGATGAACGATTTTCGATGAGCAGTATTATATGGTTTTTGTGTACGGTTGCTACACTCTTTCTTTGGTCATCAGCATGCTTACTGTATAAAGCAGGCATTCATAAGGAACCGGAAGATCATACCTGCCTGAAATATTCAGCATCTGTCGGGATCATTTTTTTCATGATCTCTCTTGTTTATCTGATTATACGCGACGAGCCGTTTACCATCTGGGAAAACGCCCTCAGATACTGGCCAATGACTTTGTTCGGAATTGTCTACGCCGTTATCAATACAGTTTCTTTTAACGGCTTCATATACAATGAAGTTACCGTGGAATCTCCGGTTGAAGGAATAAGCGGGGGAACATCAGTAATACTTCTGATCCTTGCATATGTGATACTGGGAAGGGTGGATTCAATCTTATCGTTACTGACCCCTTTAAGAACTATAGGGATCATCGTTATCCTGACAGGTGTCATATCATTATCAGCTATCCGTAACAATGAAGCCCGAAATGCCGGGGATACTCCGACCGACCGGAAATCGGCCTGGAAACATATAGGCCTGGGAACGCTGATCTTTCCCGTTATGTATGCTGTGATCGACGGTCTGGAGACCATAGTGACGGGTATATGCCTTGATACAACCTATGGTTTCTCCATGCCGGAAGGAGACAGCATCATTATCATCGGAATGGAATATGCGGTATTTGCTCTTGGCTGCCATATTTATATCTATTGTAAGGAAGGAAAGATCTATAATCCTTTCAAAAAAGAAAATGCTCCCAGGATTCTTGGAGCACTCACAGATAATGTCGGGATTGTTTTCTACAGCTACGCTATGGCAATTGATTCTGTATCAACAGATCCTATTCTTGCCGCATATCCTGTATTTGTCATGATCGGCGGCCGTTTGATCATGAAGGAACGGGTAAGTATAAGACAATACGTTTGTTTACTCTGCATCGTGGCGGGAAGTATCCTGATCATTGTTGATACTATGGGATGAACTTTCATAAAAGGAATGCTCGCAAATGAAGCTGACGATGATGACAAAGAAATACTGGTCTATGCTTTTTGCCGGAACAGTTTATATGTCGATCACCACGCTGCTTGTCATGTCCGATTCAATGATCGCAGGTATTATGATCGGAAAAGATGCGGTTTCAGGGATCAATCTTGTTACACCGCTGTTTTGTGCGGCAACTTTTTCAGGCAGTCTGTTTTCCATAGGTGTACCAATCCTGTATTCAAGAGAGATGGGATCTTTCAACAAGGAAAAAGCTGATCAGGTATTTGGTCTCGGTTTAGTAATGACCGCTCTGATCGGATTTGCCATGATGGCTTTATCACTCCTTGCCGGGAACCTGTACCTTGATTTTTTCCAACCCGGCGAGGCTGTTTTTCTCCATGGAAAACAGTATCTCTTCTGGATGTCTTTCGTGTTTCTTGCCCTGCCCCTGAATTCATACTTTTGCGAAATGGTCATAGCCGACGGCGATGAAACGGTTCCAATGATCGCCGGCATCGTACAGATCGTCGGTAATATCGGGGCATCAATCCTTCTATGTGACCTCATCGGAACGGGAGGAATCTCGCTGGGTACGCTGTTATCCAATATCATATCCCTTATGGTGGTAATGACTCATTTGACAAGGAAAACCAATTCCATAAAACCGGGCATCTTCTTCTCATGGAGCATGATGAAAGATGTGTTTCGATATAGTCTTACAGACTCCGGTTCATATCTGTTTCTGGCGGTATTTGCTATAGGCATTGATAAGTTTGTTGCATGGCGTTTCGGAAGCAGGATGCTTCCCGTTGCTTCTGCTGTTCTACTTCTGACAGAAGCACGGCTTGTTTTTGAAGGTATCGGAATGACTGTTGGTCCGATCATCAGCATTTATCTGAGTGAAGGTACCTTTAAAGGTGTGCGAAAGCTTTACGAGATCGCAAAGAAGACATGTGTCGCGGAAGGCCTCCTGTTGTGCATTCTGATCAACATTTTCGCCCCATTCATTCCCGACATTCTAGGTGTTTCCGAACCGGAACTGGCAACCCCGATAATAATCTGTTCACGTTTGATCTCCCTGGGATATGTATTCACCAGCTACCTGTACCTTTCGACATCCTATTATCTTATGCGTGGAAAGATCGGATTAAGCCTGATGATATGCTGTATGAGGGATATGATGATCGCTGTTCCGATGTCTCTGATCATGGGTATTTGCGGTGGTATGAACGGAATGTTTATCGGACTGACAGTCTCACCGCTATTGGCTGCAATCATCAGTGATATCATTGTTATACGAAAATATGGCAGGGCTGAATTTCCGTTACTTATCTCCAAAATGGAAAAGCAAAGGAAATCACAATGGTTCGAATTTGAGGTCTCTTCCGATGAGATCATTCGGATACGGAACGAAGCCGAAGCCGGATTAAAGGCGTTCGGGTACAAAAACAGTACAATCAATAAGGTCATGTTGCTTATAGAAGAGATATTCACGCTTATCAGTGACAAAAACAAAGGAGACACCGTGCAGGCCGAATGCACACTGATAATGAAGGATGACACGGTTGAGATCGTCGAAAAAGACAATGGGATGATCTTCGATCTTTCCGATACGGATATGCCTGTCGATTCTTTCAGTGCTTATATCTCATCCAGTATCATCACGGGGTATTCGATTCGTCCGCAACATCTCAACACATTAAGTTACAATAGAAATACTTTCAAAATTGACGTTTCTGCGGAATAAAACAACTGCATTCATTGCCAGAAGGTTATGCGCTACAACATTCACTCCGCTTATCTCCCATATTTTGTGGTCTGGGTGCAGCAACATACAGTATATCGGATAAAT